>JBAXLX010000189.1:0-6869 GCA_037134595.1 Pseudomonadota bacterium | reverse complement strand
CTGCTGCGCGGCTTGGGGGTGGGGCCGCAGGATGTGGTGGCCTATGTGCTGCCCAATGCGCTGGAAACGGTGGTCACCTTGCTGGCAGGGGCGGTGGCGGGGATTGTTTGCCCGATTAACCCTTTGCTGGACCCTGCCCAGATCGCGGCCTTGCTGCGCGAAACCAAGGCCAAGGTGGTGGTCACCCTTAAACCCTTTCCCCGCACCGATCTGGCGCAAAAAGTGGCCGAGGCTTTGGGCGAGGCCCCCTTGGTCACCACCTTGCTTGAGGTCGACTTGGCCCCCTATCTGTCTTTCCCCAAGTCGCTGATTGCAGGGGCGATGCGGCCTAAGACAAAAGCGCGCCATAGCGCCAAGGTGATGGGATTTACCGCCGCCGTCGCGCGTCAGCCTAAAGCGTTGACCTTTGCTGACCCCCCCGCCGACCGAGTCGCCGCCCTTTTTCACACCGGTGGCACAACGGGCCTGCCCAAAGTCACCCAGCACCGCGTTTCGGGCATGGTCTACAACGGCTGGCTCGGCCACCGGCTGCTGTTTCGCGAAACCGATGTGATTTTGTGCCCCTTGCCGCTGTTTCACGTCTTTGCGGCCTATCCGGTGATGATGTCGATGATCGCCTCGGGCGGGCATGCGGTGTTTCCCACGCCGCAGGGCTATCGGGGCGAGGGGGTGTTTGACCGGCTCTGGCAGTTGGTTGAACGCTATGGGGCCACTTATCTGATCGGGGTGCCCACGGCGCTGTCAGCCCTGATGCAGCGGCCCGTTAATGCGCGGATCGACACGCTGCGCGGCACCTTTTCCGGCTCGTCGCCGCTGCCGACAGATGTGTTCAACCGCTACGAAAGCGCCACGGGCGTGCAGGTGATCGAAGGCTATGGGCTGACGGAATGCACCTGTCTTGTGTCGGTCAACCCGCCGGAGGGGGTGAAGAAAGCAGGCTCGGTCGGCTTGGCTTTTCCCTATACGCAAGTGCGGATTCTGGCCCATGACGACGGCGGTCCGCGTGACTGCGCGGTGGACGAGGTGGGCGAGATTTGCATTTCCAGCCCCGGTGTCCTGCCCGGTGGCATCTATGTCCAACAGGCGCGCAATGAGGGTTTGTTTGCGCATGGCACTTACCTGCGCACCGGCGATCTGGGGCGGATGGATGCCGATGGCTATGTGTTCATCACAGGCCGCGCGAAGGATTTGATCATCCGCGGCGGCCATAACCTTGACCCCGCCCTGATCGAAGAGGCGCTGATGAAACACCCCGCCGTGGCCTTTGCCGGCGCCATCGGCCAACCCGACGCCCATGCGGGCGAGCTGCCCTGCGCCTATGTGGAACTGGTCGCGGGGGCTGCGGTATCGCCAGAGGAGTTGGTGGACCATTGTCACACCTACATCCCCGAACGCGCCGCCATTCCCAAACATGTCGAGGTCTTGCCCAGCCTGCCCAAGACTGCCGTTGGCAAGATTCTAAAACCCGAACTGCGCAAACGCGCAATTGCGCGGGTGCTGGATGCGGCCTTGGGCGATGCGGGCCTTGAGGCGCGCGTGGCCGAGGTGATTGAAGACCGCAAACGCGGGCTTGTGGCGCAGGTGAAAGGCGATGTCGCGGCCGAGGGGGCGGCGGTTGGGGCCTGTTTGGGGGCCTTTGCCATTGTTTGGGAGTGGCTGGCTTAGGGCGGGTTTCGTGTAATCTGGCGCAGGCGACGCGCCCCGCCTTGCGCCATGCCCGCCCGGCCACGATCTTTCTGCGAAAGATCAGGCACTTATCCTATAGCGTTGTAGTATCCATCCAGATCGTCACGGGGCCGTCATTGTTCAGCGACACGTCCATATCGGCCCCGAAGATGCCGTTTTGCACGGGAATGCCAAGGGCTGCGACCTTGGCCGAGACGTCTTCATACAGCCGTTTGGCAAGATCGGGCGGGGCGGCGTAGGAAAAGCCCGGGCGGTTGCCGCGCAGGTCGGCGGCAAGGGTGAACTGGCTGACGATCAGGGCCGATCCGCCCGTATCGCGCAGCGACAGGTTCATCTTGCCCGCCTCATCTTTGAAGATGCGCAGTTTGCTGATCTTGGCGGCAAGCTTTTCCGCCTCGGCCTCGGTATCCTCTGGCATGGCGCAGATCAGGATCAACAGGCCAGCGCCGATTTCGCCGACAATCTGCCCCTCGACCGCCACACTGGCGCGGGTGACGCGTTGCAGAAGTGCTTTCACAGGTCAGACCGCCATGGCGGGTTGGCCCCGGCGCGCGAGACGGTGATGGCGGCGGCACGGGTGCCTAGGGTAAGGGCCGCGTCAAGTTCGCCGTCGCTTAGGGCAGACAGGCGGGCTTTGGTCAAAGCGCCTGCCTCGTGCAGGGCGCATAGGGCACCGGCGTTGAACGTATCGCCTGCGCCCACGGTATCGGCCACGGTGACCTTTTGGGCGGCGACAAAGCGGTCTTGGGTGGCGGTGATGGCGCGTGCGCCTGCGGCCCCTTCGGTGATGAAGACAAGTTTGGGGCCTTGGGCGAGGATGGCGCGGGCGAGGTGGGTGACATCACCGCCGCCTGACAGCCAATGCAGATCTTCATCCGACAGTTTCACAATATCGGCCCGTGCGATCATCCGTTCGATGCGCGCGCGGTAGGGGGCTTCTTTGTCAGCGATAAAGCCGAAGCGGATGTTGGGGTCGATCATGGTCACGCGGGTGGGGGCCTCGCGCTGCTGCAACGCCTCATAGGTGCTGGCGGCGGGGTCGTTGACCAGCGAGATGCCGCCAAAGAACAGTGTGCTGACGGAATCGGGCAGGTCGGGCAACTGGTCTTGCGTCAGCAACAGCCCTGCGGTGTTTTCGTCATAAAACGCATAGGTCGCTTGGCCATCGACCAGCTTGACAAAGGCCACCGTGGTCGGGCGGGGCGAGCGGGCGCAGTAGCGCGTATCGACCTTTGACGCTGTCAGCGTATCGGCCAAAATCTCGCCCAGCATATCGGTGGAGATGCCCGAAAAGAAGGCCGAGGGCGCGCCAAGCCTGCCCAAAGCGATGGCCGTGTTGAACACCGCCCCGCCCGCATAGGGGGCAAAGCAAGCCTCGCCCTGCGTGCTTTGACGCGGCAACATGTCGATCAGGGCTTCGCCACAGCTGAGAATCATTTCACGCTCCTATCAGAATTTGGCGGACCATAGCGGATCAGCAGTTGTTCGCGCAAACAGGCGGTTTGGGGGGCTTTGACGCGGTCAGGCAAAGTAAGGCTGCAACGCGGTGCGGATGCGGTCGAGCACGCTGTCGCCGGACAGATCGGGGGCGAAGGTCTGGCCTGTAATCGCCTCGTAGGCTTGCACATAGACAGCAGAGGTGGCGGCGATCATCTCGGCGGGGATATCGGGCAAGGGGTCGTGATAAGGATCACAGCGGGCGGCGACCCAAGAGCGGATCACGTCTTTGTCAAAACTGGGCGGGCGGGTGCCTGAGGCAAAGGCGGCTTCGTAGCCCGATGCGATCCAGTAGCGGCTGGAATCGGGGGTGTGGATTTCGTCGGCGATCAGGATTTTTCCCGTAGCATCGGTGCCGAATTCGTATTTGGTATCGACCAAGATCAGCCCCCGTTCCGCAGCCACCTCTTGGCCACGCGCAAAAAGCGCAAGGGCTGCGGTCGAGACTTCGTCCCACTGCGCGGCGGTGAGCAGGCCTTGGGATAGAATTTCATCCGCCGTCAGCGGCGCATCATGGCCGCCGTCAAACGCCTTCGAGGTCGGGGTTATGATCGGCTGCGGCAAAATCTGGTTATCGCGCAACCCATCGGGCAAGACATGGCCATACATGGCGCGCTGGCCTTGTTTGTACTGCGTCAGCACCGAGGTCGAGGTGCTGCCTGCCAGATAGCCGCGCACCACCACCTCGACCGGCAGGATGGTCAGGCGCTGGCCGATCACCACGTTCGGGTCGGGATAGGCCAGCACGTGGTTGGGCATGATATCGGCGGTACGGTCAAACCAGAACCGCGCGATCTGGGTCAGGATTTGGCCCTTGTAGGGGATGGCGGCCAAGATGCGGTCAAAGGCGGATATGCGGTCAGAGGCGATCAGAATGCGCCGCCCAGTGGGGTGGCTGGCATCGGCGGGCAGGTCGTAGCAATCGCGCACCTTGCCGAAATAGGGGTTGGGCAGTTCTGGAATGCGGGCGTGAGAGAGAACGCGCATGAAGCCTCCGGTCTGGAATGGGACCCTTTGCCCTTGGGGGGCGGCAAAGTCAACCAGAGCGGAGCGGCGCGTCTTAGGGGCTATGCCCCCAAGACGCGCCTTTCGTATCGGTCAAAGCAGATCAGCCGCCATTGCCGTATTTCTGGATCAAGACATAGGCTGCGGCAGCCAAAATCGCGGCCCCGAGGGCTGCGAAGGTGATCTTCCACACGCTGTAGGGGCGCTCGCCTTGCACCTCGCCGGTTTGGCCGTTGACCAGAAAGCGGTAGGTCTTGGAATTGTACTTATAGGCCGCGATCCAGATCGGCAGCAGGATGTGCTTGAAGGTTTCGGCGGAATAGCTGGTGGAAACGCTGTCGATGCGCTGCACATCCCCGCCGATGTCGCGGCGCACGTCTTGTTCGATCACACCAGCCATTTTTTGCTTGGCACTGGCGTTGCCATCGGCCAAGGCCACGGTATAGCCCTCGGCCTGAAAGCCTGCGAGGTAATCGGGCTTATAGGGCTGCAATTGCGACAGATCCCACGGTTCCAACCCCTCGCCCAAGCGGGCGGGCAGGGATGTCGAGGCGATGGCCATCACATCATCAAACCCGCGCGCCACAGCGCCCGAGGCGGGATACCAGCGGGTCTTTTGCACCTGTTCCTGACGGGTTTCGGTCTTGCCGTTGACGTTGGCGGTCACAGTGCGGGTTTCGTAGTAATGTACGCCCTTGGCACCGCTGTATTGACTATGCGTGTCGGCATCAAAGGTCCAATAGGGCACATAGACGCCGTTCATCGCACGGCCGGCACGAGTGAATTCCAGCAGGCGGTTGGGGGCGAACCACAGGCGGCCGAGCCATGCGACCATGGCCTTGTGGGCCGACTTTTCATCCAAGGCGAAGGGGATCACGGCCTGCGGCTTGATCTTACGCTCAGAGCCGGTGTCAACCACGATGGGGCCCGCGCAAAAGGGGCATTCGCTGGCATGGGTGGCGCCGCTGAATTCCACATTCGCGCCACAATTGGGGCATTTGGTCGCGCGGACTTCTTCACTGGCAGTGGCGGGCAGGTCGTTGGACAGGCCCTTGGCCAAGGGATGCTCTTCGAAAGCTTTGGTCTTGGCGGGTTTGTCCCACGGGCCAGCGCCTTCGTCGGCCGAAATCGTTTGTTCAAAACCGCAATGCTCGCATTTCAGCGCGGTTTGCCCCGGTGCAAAGCGCAGATCGCCGCCGCATTGCTTACAGGGATAGCGGTGCTCTTCGGACACAGCCATGGCTTATACCCCCGGCGGCGGCGGTGGAGGCGGCGTGGCCGCAAAAAGGCCGGAAAGTTCGGTCTGGTCGGCCTGTTTCCAGCCGTCTTGACCCGCCGTCCAGACTTGGGTTGACCGCGTCAGGCTGCCATTGGCCACAAGCCCTGCCAGATCGCCCGCGCCGTAAGGGCCTTTGGTCACACCGTTTTCGGCCAGATGCCATTGTTTGACAGGGGGGGGCGGCGGCGGGGCAGAGGCCACGGCGGCGGCCTGTGCGCCCATGTTCAAGCCCATGCCTGCGCCCATAGCCGCGCCCATCGTGGCCCCCATGGCCGAGTTGGGGTTGCCCAAGCCTTCGGCGGCGTTGAACTGGGTGAATTTGCCCAGATCGCCCGCCAGCCCGATCGAAGTGCGCTTGTCGAGGACCTTTTCCACCTCTTCGGGCAAAGAGATGTTTTCAATATAAAACTCTGGCAGGGTCAGCCCGTAATTGCCGATGGTCGGCGCAATGGCAGTGCCCACCAGCTTGGCGAGATCGGCGGTATTGGCGGCCATATCCAGCACGGGGATGCCGGATTTGGCCAAAGACTGGCTCATTTCCTGCACGATCACATTGCGGATCTGGGCCGAGATTTCGTCGGCGGTGAATTCCCCGTCGGTGCCTACGACCTCTTTCATAAAGATGCCCGGATCGGTCACGCGCATCGAATAGGTGCCAAAGGCGCGAATCCGGACAGGGCCAAATTCGGGGTCACGGCACATGATGGGGTTTTGCGTGCCCCATTTGAAATTGTTGAACCGTGTGGTGTTGATAAAATACACCTCGCATTTGAAGGGCGACGAAAAGCCGTATTCCCAGCTTTGCAAGGTGGTCAGGATCGGCAAGTTGTTGGTTTGCAGTTCATAAAGGCCTGGGCCGAAGACATCGGCCAATTTGCCCTCGTTGATAAAAACCGCGGCCTGACCTTCGCGCACGGTCAGTTTGGCGCCGTATTTAATCGCATTGTCGCGCCGTTCAAAGCGCCAGACCATCGTGTCGCGGGTGTCATCTGTCCACGCGATGACGTCGATGAATTCACCCTTCAGGAACCCAAATACCATGATTACCTCTTCGCCCCAGTTTGCGGCGCAGTTTCACCGCCCAAAAGCGCCTTTGCAAGTGTTTCTACGATGGGCTGGGCTTCAGCCCGTGTCATTCCGGGGGATAAGGCCGGATCGTAAAGGATTTGCAGCATCAATTCATCTTGATGCGTCAATAAGGCAAATTCCTGATCGTCGTTAAAGATCGACGGGCGGGCGGTGTTGCTGTCATTGGGCAGGCCCAAGGATTGCGCCAATTCTTCGTGGATACACGCGAGCCGCATCAGATCGGGATGCTCCGAAGGGATTACGGCCACAGCGCGCACATAGGTTGAACTGGCGGCATCGGATTGGGTCAGCACCTGGCAATAAGTGCCCGCAT
>JBAXLX010000188.1:0-6903 GCA_037134595.1 Pseudomonadota bacterium | reverse complement strand
TATCACCATCCAAGACGTGCGCAAATCCTATGCCAAGACCGAAGTGGTCCACGGCGTCAGCCTAGAGGTGCAAAGCGGCGAGTTTGTTGTGATCCTTGGCCCGTCAGGGTGCGGGAAGTCGACCTTGCTGCGGATGATCGCGGGTTTGGAAAGCATCAGCAGCGGAGACATTGCGATTGCAGGCAAGGTCGTCAATGACCTTGAACCGCATGAACGCGGCTGCGCCATGGTGTTTCAAAACTACGCGCTCTATCCGCATATGACAGTGGCCGACAATATCGGTTACGGTTTGAAAGTCGCAGGCCTGCCGCGCGCCGAGCGCACTGCCAAGGTCGCTGCGGTTGCCGCCTCGGTCGGCTTGACCGAGTTTCTGGATCGCCGCCCCGGTCAACTCTCAGGCGGCCAGCGCCAGCGTGTGGCGATGGCGCGTGCCATTGTGCGCGAACCGGCGGTGTTCTTGTTTGACGAGCCGCTGTCGAACCTTGACGCCAAGCTGCGCGTTCAGATGCGCCACGAAATCCGCCGGATCCACAACCAAATTTCCGCCACTTCGGTCTTTGTGACCCATGACCAAGCCGAGGGCATGACGTTGGCCGACCGTTTGGTGGTGATGAACAAGGGCGTGATCGAACAGGTTGGCACGCCGGAAGAAATCTACCACGCCCCGGCTTCGGTCTATGTCGGTGGGTTCATCGGATCACCGGCGATGAACTTCATGGGTGGCATGGTTGCCCCCAAACAGGCCTTCGTGGCGTTGGAAAATGGCAGCCGGATCGAGATTCCGCCTGCCTTGGCCGCTGCACATGCCGGGCGCTTGGTGCAAATCGGTCTGCGCCCCGAAGCGCTGAGCCTTGTGCCCGCTGGAGCTGGCGCGTTTGACGCAACCTTTGACTTTGTCGAAGAATTAGGTCCGACCCGCCTGTATCACTTCCGGTTTGAAGATTTGATGATCACCGCCCTGTCCGCCGACAAGCCGCCGGTGCAGGTGGGCCAGCCCATGGGTCTGAAAATTGCGCCCGAAGCGGTGCATCTTTTCGCCGCCGATACGGGAAAGCGGCTGGAAGCGGGGGCCGATGTGAAGCAGGTGGAATTGGCTTAAGGGTCAGTTTCCCGCACTTGCCATCTTGCGGGTTTTGATCACGCCTTCCAGCCAGCCTGTTTTCATCTCTGGCACTGACGAGAGCAAAAGATCGGTGTAATCATCAAACGGCGGGGACAGAACGTCAGACTTCTGGCCATAGCGCACCACTTTGCCGCGGTACATCACGGCGATCTTGTCGGCGATGGCTTTGACCGTGGCCAGATCATGGGTGATGAACACATAGGCCACACCCTCTTGCGCCTGCAGGGTCAACAGCAGTTTCAGGATGCCATCGGCGACCAAGGGGTCAAGGGCCGATGTCACCTCGTCACACAGGATCAGCTTGGGCTTGGCGGCCAAGGCGCGGGCGATGCAGACGCGTTGTTTCTGGCCGCCTGAGAGTTCGGCAGGATAGCGGTTTTCATAGCCTGCGCCCATTTCAATTTGATCGAGCAGATCTTGCACGCGGGCGCGTTTGGCATCGCCCTTCAGGCCGAAGTAGAATTCCAGCGGGCGGCCAATGATCGTGCCCACGGTTTGGCGCGGGTTCATCGCGGTGTCGGCCATTTGGTAGATCATCTGCACTTGGCGCAGATCGTCTTTGCTGCGGGCGGCAAGGTCAGGCGACAGGGTGCGGCCGTCAAAGGTGATCTGGCCAGAGCGGGCGGGCAAAAGGCCGGTGATCACGCGGGCAAGGGTGGATTTCCCCGACCCGCTTTCGCCCACGATCGCCAAGGTTTGGCCTGCGGCCACGTCAACCGTCACATCTTGCAGCACGTCAAAACTGGTGCCGCGATAACGCGCCGTAATGGCTTGGGCGCGCAAGATCGGGGTGGCGGCGGTCTTTTCGGCATGGTCAATCCGGCGCACGGAGACCAGCGCTTGGGTATAGTCTTGGCTGGGAGCTGAGATGATCTGGTCGGTCGCCCCATATTCCACCGCTTTGCCATGGCGCAGCACCAGAATGTCGTCCGCCACTTGCGCGACAACGGCCAGATCGTGGGTGATGTAGATCGCGGCAACGCCGGTGTCGCGGATCGCCTCTTTGATCGCGGCCAGAACGTCGATTTGGGTCGTCACATCCAGCGCGGTTGTGGGTTCGTCAAAGATCACAAGGTCGGGCTTGGGGCACAGCGCCATAGCCGTCATGGCGCGCTGAAGTTGCCCGCCGGATACTTGGTGCGGATAGCGCCGCCCGAAGGTTTCGGGATCGGGCAGGCCCAGTTTGGTGAAAAGCTCCACAGCGCGGGCCTCTGCCTGTTCCCGTGTCATCAGCTTGTGCAGCAGCGAGGTTTCGATCACCTGCGCCATCAGCCGTTTGGCAGGGTTAAAGGCGGCGGCGGCACTTTGGGCGACATAGGTCACCTCGCGCCCGCGCAGCGCGCGCAGGCCAGCGGCCCCTGTCGTGCGGATGTCACGACCGTTGAGCAACACCTGCCCCCCCGTCAACCGCACCCCGCCGCGCCCATAAGACAGCGCCGCCAGACCGATGGTCGATTTGCCGGCCCCCGATTCCCCAATCAACCCCAGCACGCGCCCCTTTTGCACCGAGACAAACACATCATCTACCAGCACCAACTGGCGCGGGGCTTCGCCGGGCGGATAGGCCGTGGCCTCGATCCGCAGGTTCTTGATGGTTAAAAGATCAGCCACCGCGACCCCCTTTCAAGCTTGAGGTGCGCTGCAAGATCCAATCGGCCACCAAGTTCACCGAAATCGCCAGCACCGCAATCGCCAGCGCGGGCATCAGGGCGGCGGCTTTGCCGTAAACCAGCCCGTCCTTATTCTCGCGCACCATGCCGCCCCAATCTGACAGCGGCGGCTGGATGCCAAGGCCCAGAAAGGACAGGGTCGAGATAAACAGCACCGCAAAGATAAACCGCATGCCGAATTCGGCCACCAAGGGTGACATGGCATTGGGCAAAATCTCGCGGAAGATGATCCAGCCTTGGCGTTCCCCGCGCAGCTTGGCCGCTTCGACATAATCCATCACGGCGATGTCGGCGGCCACCGCACGGCTGAGGCGAAAGACGCGGGTGGAATCCAAAACCCCCATCACCAAGATCAGCACCGTCAGGTTCAAGGGCAGCACCGACAGCACGACCAAGGCCACGATCAGCGAGGGCACCGCCATCATCAGATCAACCAGCCGCGACAGGCCCGTATCCATCCACCCGCCGCGCGTGGCCGCCAGAAAGCCAAAGAACGCCCCCATCCCGAAAGACAAAAGCGAGGATACCAGCGCCACAAAGATCGTCACCGACCCGCCATAGATCAACCGGCTGAGGATATCGCGGCCAATGGTATCCGTGCCCAGCCAGTATTGCGACGAGGGGCCCTCCCACACCTTTCCCACCGCCGCATCAATCGGATAAGGCGCGATCCACGGGGCAAAGACAGCGGCCAGCACAAAGGCCCCCGTCAGCACCATCCCCATCAGGGCCGAAAGCGGTATTCTCATTTCGGATGCCTTAAGCGCGGGTTGGCGATGATGCCGATCAGGTCGGCCAGAATGTTCAGCCCGATATAGACAGCGGCAAAGATGATGCCCACCGCCTGCACCACGGGCAGATCGCGCTTGGCCACATGATCCACCAGATATTGCCCCAAGGCGTTGTAGCTGAACACCACTTCCACCACGACCACGCCGACCACCAGATAGGCAAGGTTGATCACCACGACCGAGATGATGGGCGCCACCGCATTGGGCAGCGCATGCCGCCAGATGACCTGCATGGGCGACAGGCCCTTAAGCTCGGCCGTTTCGATATAGGCCGATTGCATCACATTCAAAATCGCCGCCCGCGTCATGCGCATCATATGGGCCAGAACCACCATAACCAGCACGATGACAGGCAAGGCCACGGCGTGCAGTTTTTCTAAGAACCCCATGCCGGGGAACACCATCGACACGGGCTGCAAAATTGGGATGACTTGGGTCAACAGGAAAATCACGAAATAGGCCGCGACAAATTCCGGCAGCGAGATCGTGGCCAAAGTGACGCCCGAAATCAGCTTATCCGGCCAGCGCCCGTTGTAGCGCGCGGCGATCAGGCCAAGGGCGATGGCCAAAGGCACCGCGATCACTCCGGCGCAAAGGGCTAGGAACAGCGTGTTGCCCAAGCGTTGGCCGATGGCGTGGGAAATGTCTTGCTGATTGGTCAGCGCCTTGCCCAAGTCGCCCTGCACGGCATGGCCCAGCCAAGTGAAATAACGTGTCGCGGCACTTTGGTTCAGCCCCAAAGACTCGCGCAGGTTGGCCAAAGCTTCCGGCGTGGCCGATTGCCCAAGGATGGCTTGCGCGGTGTCACCCGGCAGCATCTCGACCCCCAGAAAGATCACGACCGACACGGCCAGCAGCAAAAGCAGGCCCAGCGCAATGCGCTGGACCACGAGTTTGATCAAAGGATGCACCAGAACCTCAGGCGTTCAGCCAGCACATCGACAGGGCCTTGCCGTCCATCAGCGAGCCGGCGGGGTTGGCGATCCAGCCGCCCACTTCCTTGCGCCGTCCTTCGACCCAATCGTTGAACATCGGGCAGATCAACCCACCGTTGTCGCGCACGATAAGGGCCAGTTCGGAATACATCGCCTTGCGCTTGGTCTGGTCCAACTCGCCCCGCGCGGCGATCAGCACTTCGTCGAAATGCGGGTCAACGAACTTGGTGTCGTTCCAGTCGGCGGTCGACAGATAGGCCGTGGAATACATCTGGTCTTGCACCGGACGCCCACCCCAATAGCTGGCGCAGAAGGGGGCCACGTTCCACACGTTCGACCAATAGCCGTCATCGGGCTCTAGCTTCACTTGCAGCGGAATGCCTGCGGCATTGGCGCTGGCTTGGAACAGTTGGGCAGCCTCTACCGCGCCGGGGAATGCGCCCGGAGCGACCTGCAAGATGAGCGGAGAGCCATCGTGGCCCGACTTCTTATACGCCTCGGCCGCGGCGGCGGCGTCATAGTCGCGCTGCGGGATCGAATCGTCAAACAACGGATAAGCGGCGTTGATCGGGAAGTCGTTGCCGCGCGAGCCCATGCCGCCCAAGATCTTGTCGACCATCTCTTGACGGTTGACCGCCAGTTTCAACGCCATGCGCAGGTCGTTGTTGTCGTAGGGCGCTTTGTTGCATTCCATGATGAACACGTAATGCCCGGGGCCTGCGGCGCGCTCGATCAGAACATCGGCGTTGCCTGCCAGCATTTCGACGATCTTGGGGTCGACGCGGTTCATCATATGGATCTGGCCGGCTTGAATGGCGGCGGTGCGGGCGGTGTTGTCGTTGATCGACAGCACTTCAACCTGATCGGCAAAGCCACGGTTGGCATCCCAGTAGTTGGCGTGCTTTTCAAAAGCGGTGCGCACTCCAGCTTCGTTTTCGGTGATCTTGTAGGGGCCCGACCCGATGCCTGCGGCGGGATTGTCCACGCCGCCACCGGGTTGGATGATCAGGTGATAATCGGCCATCAGGAAGGGCAGGTCGGCGTTGGCGGCATTCAGCGTCAGGGTGACCATGTCGCCCTCGGCCTTCATGTCCTTGATGCCTTTGACAATGCCCAAGGCCCCCGACTGCGACTTTTCGTCGGTGTGGCGCTGTAGGGTGGCCACGACATCCTCAGCCGTCAGGGTTGCGCCGTTATGATATTCCACACCCTTGCGGATCTTGAACTTCCATTCCGTCGCATCGGCGTTGGACGAGATTTCTTCGGCCACGCGGTATTCGACTTGGCCCTTCAGGCCCGCGTCAACCAAGGTTTCCCCCCAGGTCGAATTGATCATGAACGGCACATCCGAGGCCGCCAATGCCGGGTCCAGCGAGTCGGTCGATTGCCCGCCCTGCACCCCGGCCCGCAACACGCCGCCCTTGACCGGCGTCTCGGCAAAGGCTGCCGTTGACAGCATGGTCCCCGCCATGGCGGTCGATACGCCCAAGGCGCCCGCACGGCCCACAAAGTCGCGGCGGCTCATTTTGCCGGCCGAGGCCAAGCTGAGCAGGTGGTTCAGTTCACTGGACATGTCTCTCTCCCTGTTTGGTTTCCGGTCGCCCGGGTCTTGTTGTTCTGTGCCAACTAAAACGCAGTTTTGGTATTGGACCAAGGATTATTTTTGCACCCTTGGTCCGACTTTTCTTAGACAAAGCGCCGCGCCACTTGCTCATCCCATGCGCGTTCAAAGATCACCTCGTCGCCCTGCCATGCGGTCAGGCGGGCGGTCATGCGCAGGTGCGTGGCGGTGCAGGTCATCTCCGCCTCGGCCCTCGTGCGCACGGCCCAATCGTCTCGGCTTAGGCGCTGCTCCCAAACGTGATGCGCGCGGGCAGAGGTGGGGTTGTCGGCGGCGATCTCCCACACCTCGTCCAGTGTCTCGCCGCTGACCAAGCCATGCGTCAGGTTTTCCACATCGCCGCCGTCTTCGTGCACCACCAAGCGGTGGGTGCCTGACAGAAGATCCGTTTCAATCCGCCGCGCGCTTTTGCCCGCCCGCACCACACGGTGCGCCCAAGGTTGCGCGGTTTCTGCCAGTGGCGGGGCCCATTCTGCAGCCGATCCGGCATGCACCGGAAGATCCAAACTCCCCCCCGTCAGGGTCAAAACCCCCGCCTCGGGCGAGGGCCAGACAAAGGGCCAATAGGAATTGGAAAACGCCAGCCGCAGCCGATGCCCAGCGGCTATGCGGTAAGCCATCTGGTCCAGATGAAAACTTACCAAAACCGCTTGCCCCGGCACCAAGGGCGTCGGGGTCGCAGCGCCCGTGCGGTGGCACAGGTTAAACATCCCATGCGCAATGCGAACCGAGGCCCCATCCGGCCCGACATCACACAAGCGTG
>JBAXLX010000187.1:0-6907 GCA_037134595.1 Pseudomonadota bacterium | reverse complement strand
CCATCGCTGAAACACACCCCATAGGTGGTTTCCGACGAGGCAATGATCACCTTGCGGATGCCCGATTTGAGCGCCGCTTCCAGCACGTTATAGGTGCCCATCACATTGACACGGTAGGTTTCATTATCCGGCGCCAGCATCAGGGCCGGAATGGCCGCAAAATGCACCACCGCGTCAAAGGGGCGGTGGCCTAGGCCGTCTTCCAGATCGTCGCCGCTGGCGTAAGCCGTCATGGCGTTGAACATCTGCCCGCTGTCGGTGATATCGGCCACCAGATCGGCCACGCCGGGATGGCGCAGCGCCACCTTATCGACATTCAGCACCCTGTGCCCTTGGGCTGCCAGATAGGCCACCACATGTTTGCCCGCTTTGCCCGAACCGCCTGTGAAAAGTACCCGCATCAAACCCTCCATGATTTGGGCGCACTTTGCCTGATGCCAGCGGCCATGACCACCCCTGCCCTTGCGCCCTGCCCCCTTGGCGGTGTCTAATGCGCCCAAACAGAACAGGCCCCAAATGTCAGACCTTTTGAGCAACACGACCGATACCTACAACGCCTCGTCGATCGAGGTGCTCGAACCGCTCGAGGCGGTGCGCCTGCGGCCGGGCATGTATATCGGCGGGATTGACGAGCGGGCATATCACCACTTGGCCGCCGAAATCATCGACAACGCGATGGACGAGGCCGTGGCAGGCCATGCCACGCGCATCGAGGTGGAACTGCATGCCGATGGGTCGCTGACCGTGCGCGACAACGGGCGCGGCATTCCGGTGGATCCGCACCCCAAGTTTCCCGACAAATCCGCGCTTGAGGTGATTTTGTGCACGCTGCATTCCGGCGGCAAGTTTGGCGGCAAAGCCTATGAAACCTCGGGCGGCTTGCACGGCGTGGGGTCTTCGGTGGTCAACGCGCTGTCAGACCGGATGGATGTGGAAGTGGCGCTGAACAAAGAGCTGTATACCCAAAGCTTTTCGCGCGGCAAACCCTTGGCCCCGATCCGCAAGGTCGGCCCCGTGGCCAACCGGCGCGGCACTTGGGTGACGTTCCACCCCGATGCGCAGATTTTTGGCAGCCAGCAGTTTCGCCCAAGCCGTTTGATGCGGATGGTGCGATCCAAAGCCTATCTGTTTTCGGGCGTGGAAATCCGCTGGAAAACTGCGCTGGCTGATGGCGACACGCCGCTGGAAGCGGTGTTTCACTTTCCCGGCGGCTTGGCGGATTATCTTGCCGATAGCTTGGAAAAAACCACAACCTATGCCGACAAGCCCTTTGCCGGAAAGGTGGGGTTTCAGGCCAAATTCGGCGTGCCCGGATCGGTGGAATGGGCGATCAATTGGACACCGGCGCGCGACGGCTTCATCCAATCTTACTGCAACACCGTGCCCACGCCCGAAGGCGGCACGCATGAGACGGGGTTTTGGAACGCGGTTTTGAAAGGCATTCGCGCCTACGGCGACTTGACCAAGAACCGCAAGACAGAATTGATCACCCGCGATGATCTGACCACGGGGGGCTGCGCCCTTGTGTCCTGCTTTATCCGCGAGCCGCAATTTGTGGGGCAAACCAAAGACCGCTTGGCCACCGAAGAGGCGGTAAAATATGTCGAAGGCGCGGTGCGTGACCATTTTGACAATTGGCTGGCGGGCAATACGAAATATGCGGGGGCGATTTTGGATTTCCTGATCCTGCGGGCGGAAGAGCGGCTGAAGCGGCGGCAAGAAAAGGAAACGGCGCGCAAGACGGCGACCAAAAAGCTGCGCTTGCCGGGGAAATTGACCGATTGCTCGGCCAAGAACCGCGACGGGACAGAATTGTTCATCGTTGAAGGCGATAGCGCGGGCGGGTCGGCCAAAGCCGCGCGCAACCGCGAAACGCAGGCTTTGCTGCCGCTTAAGGGCAAGATTTTGAACGTGCTGGGGGCGGCATCTGCCAAGTTGCACGACAATTCCGAAATCCGCGATATTTGCGAGGCGCTTGGCGTGACGATGGGGGCCAAGTTCAACGTTGACGATCTGCGCTATGATAAAATCATCATCATGACCGACGCCGATGTCGACGGCGCGCATATTGCCAGCCTGCTGATGACGTTTTTCTTTTCGCAAATGCGCCCGCTGATCGACAAGGGCCACCTCTATCTGGCCTGCCCGCCGCTGTACCGGCTGACCCAAGGGGCCAAGCGGATCTATGTGGCCGATGATGCCGAAAAAGAGCGAATGCTGGCCAAGGGCTTGGGCGGGAGGGGAAAAATTGATGTGCAGCGGTTCAAGGGCTTGGGCGAGATGGATGCCAAAGACCTGAAAGACACCACGATGAATCCGCTGACACGAACGTTGATCCGCGTAACGATTGTTGAGGAAGACCCCGGCGAGACTGGGGATTTGGTTGAGCGCTTGATGGGCAAAAAGCCGGAATTGCGGTTTCAGTATATTCAGGAAAACGCGCGGTTTGTTGAGGAGTTGGATGTTTGAGGACTCGCTCTCAAACTCTGAACCAAGATTTAATGCAGGCTGTTTGGCAAAGGCTGCTTCACAGGCTTCGGCCTGTGCTTTTCGATTTCAAACAGATTGCGCCTGAAACCGGATGCAACAGCCAACCAAACGGCCCTTAAGGGCATGATAAACATATCGAAGGTGTAGATCACTTCTTCCAGCATGAGGCTGTAGAGGGCGCTTTTGGGATTGGCCGCTGGGGCCATCTGAGCGCGTCTTTTGCTTTGGGCTTTTGCCGCAATGACTTTTCCAACATGGCGCTTAGGGGTCATGACGATCTCTCCAGATGGCCGTTACAAGTTTAGACAGCGACATAAGCGTGTGAAAGCAAAAACCAACCGCATCCACGACGAAAACCAGATATTCCAAAACAGACAGCGTCGAGACGATCCAATTCGGGAACAGGTGAAAACACTCTAACCACCTGACAAACAAGCCCAAACCAAGTGCAGCAAGCCCAAGAACCACAAACCCAAACACGCCTAGGACAATGTCCAAGACAAACCGCAGGGCCAACTCGGTTGACTTCAGCATGGTGCAAAATTCTTTTCGTCAAATACACGCCCACACCTACGGCAACTCTGATCAAGAGTCAACCAAAATGCCACTTAAGTGCGAAGCGTCCTGTCCTGCGCAGGGTAAGTGCTTCACCCTATTTTTGCTCCGTTGCCAAATAATTCGCGATCTCCACCAACCGCAACGGCGTGGGTGTCATGATCCCGTCGCCGGTCTTCACCAGCACCATCGGCCCCTCCCTCAGGGGAGCGAATTTGGGCTTCTGGGTGGAAGGGGCCTCGCCGTGGCTATAGACCCAGATTTTTGACATCCCATAATTCGGCTTGACCCCCCCGATCACCGGTCTTTGCGCCGATCTTGTTGCGCGACGTGCCGACAGGATCGCTGCGATGATCAGGGCGTCACATCGGTTATCTTGACAAAAACCTCGTCATGAAGCCGGCATTGGGCACTTCGACCAAGCCTGCACTCCACCCGCTTGCGGCGAAGTTCGGCCGCAAACATCGGTCCATACCGGCGTCACCCAGAGCGCCTTGTTTTGTGGCAGGTCTTGATCTGGCGCGCAGCAGGTCTTGCAGGGTGCGCAGTGGCAGTCGGAAACGAAGCTAAGCCACCGATATCTTGCGCCGATTGATCGACGCTGTGGTTCTGCCCCCAGCGGTCAAAAAACGGCGCTTTTCTCGGAACGGGGTCATATTGTCGTCCGCGACATCGCGGGGTGAGGGTCACCTGCGCGCAGATGGCAGACAGGGCACTGACATATATTGGACGACCCGATGGGGACACGCCCGGGTCATCTCTGCGTTCGATGCGTTTTGCCCGACCGGCGGCAGGATTTCTGCCGCCGCGTGAGGCCGCATCGGCTGACCTGTGCAGCGGTTATGCCCTAGTTGGCAGGCTTCTTCCCAAAGGCCACGGCCAGAATGATGATGCCCCCTGCGACCATCATTTGCTCTGACACATCCAGCCCCATGATGATCAGCCCGTTGTTGATTGTGCCGATCAGCAGCGATCCGGCGAAGGTGCCCAAGATCGTGCCCTTGCCGCCAAACAGGCTGGTTCCGCCCAGAATAACGGCGGCGATGGCCATAAGCTCCGCCCCTTCGCCAAAGTTGAAGCGCGCGGTTTGCATCATGCCGGTGTAGAGCAGGCCCGACAGCGCGGCCGCAGCGCCTGACAACAGGAAGGCAGCGAACTTGATACGGCGGGTTTTGACGCCGGAGTATTCCGCCGCCATGCGGTTGGCGCCGGTGGCCAAAATCTCGCGGCCAAAGCCTGTGTATTTCAGCACGACAAAGCCCAACAGCGCCACGGCCACCGACCAGATCAGCAGCGAGGGGATGCCGAACAGGCTGCCCGACCCAAAGATCATGTTGTAGGTTTTGTTCGAGATGGCAATCGGGTTGGTATAGGTCACCCGCATATCCAGACCCCGCACGAATTGCATCATGCCAAGGGTGACAAGAAAGGACGGGATGCCGATGACGGTGACAAAGAACCCGTTCAAGCTGCCCACAATCAAACCCGCGGCCAGTCCGGCCACCACCGCCACAGGCCAGGCAAAGCCCGCCTGCATCACCAAGCCGCAGGTCAGTGCCGACAGGGCGGCGATTGAGCCGACTGACAGGTCAAGCTCTCCGGCCGAGATCACAAAGGTCATGGCCACGGCAATCACTGTGATCATCGCCGTGGTGCGGGCGATGTTGAACAGGTTCATCACCGACAAAAAGCCCTTGTCGCCGATGGTGATCGCAAAGAACCCCAGCACCACCGCGAAGAAAATATAGACGACGTAGTTTTGCAGTTGAACCTTAGGCAGCGCCGTGTTGGGGCGCAGAGTGGCTGTGGCCTTGGATTGCATGGTGAAGTTCCTCCTCTGTCGCCACGTCGCGGCGGTTCACACTTTGGGCAATGCGTCCGCCATGCAGCACAAGGATGCGGTCGCTGATCGCCATCAATTCTTCCAGTTCGGATGAGATCACCAGCACCGCCGTGCCCTTGTCGGCCATGGCGCGAACGGTGTCGACAATTTCAGATTTCGCGCCGATGTCGACGCCGATCGTGGGTTCATCCAAGATGAGCAGGCGCGGGGCACGCACAAGCCATTTGCCGATCACGATTTTTTGCTGGTTGCCGCCTGACAAAAGCCGCGACAGCTTGTCTGGCCCGTCGGTTTTGATCGACAGATCGTTGATTGTGTTCTGGACCACCTGCGCTGCGGCGGTGTCTTGCACGAACAGGCGGCGGGTAAAGCGGTCAAGGTTGGGCAAGATGATGTTGGCACCAACCGAATGATCCAGCACCAGCCCGAACTTGCGGCGGTCTTCGGGCACGAGGGCCATGCCGCGCGCAATGGCGTCGGCTTGGCTTGTCACCGGCGCGCCGTCAAAGATCACCTCGCCCGACACAGCCTTGCGGCGGCCAAACAGGGTTTCGGCAATCTCGGTGCGCCCCGATCCCATCAGGCCCGCCAGACCCACGATTTCGCCTTCGCGGATGTCAAAGCTGACATCGTCAATCCGCTTGGCCAAGCGCAGGTTGCGCACCTGCACCACAGGCCGCGCGGTTTCGGGCACGGCACGGTCTTTCCATGTGAAGGTGGCGGTATTGCCTGCGCCCAACATCGCCTCGACAATACGCGCCACTGACAGATCGGCGCAGTTTTCGGTCATCACCGTTTCGCCGTCACGCATCACGGTAACGCGGTCGCACAGGGTGAGGATTTCGGCCATGCGGTGCGAGATATAGACGATGGAAATGCCTGAGGCGCGCAACCGCCCCACCAGTTCAAACAGCGCCGAAGTTTCCGCCTCGGACAAGGAGGATGTGGGTTCATCCATCACCAAAATCTGCGCCTTTTTCGACAGGGCCTTGGCGATTTCGACGATTTGCATATAGCCGACGCTCAAGCTGCTGACCAAGGCATTGGGGTCGATATCAACCCCCAATTCGTCAAGGATCGCGCGCGAGCGGCGCACCATCTCTGCGCCGTTGATAAAGGGCGTGCCAGCAAAGCGCGGCTCGCGTTTCAGGAAGATGTTCTGGGCGACGGTCAGCGTCGGCACCAGCGAGAATTCTTGAAAGATCATCGCCACACCGGCCCGTTCGGCGGCAGTGGCATCGGGCAGATCAACCGGCTGGCCATCGATCACCACTTGGCCACCGTCCCGGCGATAAACGCCCGTCAGGATTTTCATCAGGGTGGATTTGCCCGCCCCATTGCCGCCCATCAGGGCATGAACCTCGCCCTTGCGCAGAGTAAATCCCACCTGTTTCAGCACGGGGATCGCGCCAAAGGATTTGCGGATATCGGTCATCTCTAGGATCAGGGCTTGTGTCATCGTCAGGTTCCTAAAGAAAAAGGGGCGCGGCAGGGAGGGTGCCGCGCCCCAGGTCGATTACTGGGCCAGAGCGGTCGCCATCTCTTCGGGCAGATCAACACGGTAAATCGTCTTATACGATTCGGCTAGATTGCTGCGTTCCACTTTGACCGGCGCCACGACGATGTAGGGCGGAGTTGCTTCGCCAATCAGGGTCAGCGCACCGGTCTTGGCTTCGGCAACACCTTGGTCATAGGGGCGCTGCGACGAGATACCGGCGATGAAGCCGTTCTGCGCCATGTTCAAAGCCACGATCTGGTCGAAGTTTTCGTTGACGATTTTGAAGTTGTCAGGCGTGCGGCCTGCCACTGTGGCCGAGGTCACAGCCCCCATCGCCGGGATCGACCAGCTTGCATAAACGCCGTCCAGATTGGGGTAGCGTGCCAGCAGGCCGTCAGCCACTTCTTGGCCCTTGTTGGGGTTGTTGTGGCCAGCGGCGGCGATCACGTGCAGGTCGGGATACTTGGCCATCACGCGGGCGATGAAACCTTCGTAACGCAGGTTGGTCACATAGAAATCAG
>JBAXLX010000186.1:0-6970 GCA_037134595.1 Pseudomonadota bacterium | reverse complement strand
CCTTTTGATCCGGACGCTTTGGCAGCAGCGATGGCGGCGCAACAAGACCATCTCTTAGCCCGTATGCAATTGGGAACCGAGGCGATGCGGGCGTTTTTGGTCAGCCTTGCGCCGCAAGAGCGCTTGGCCTTTGCCGACCGATTGGAACAGCGGTTTTTGCATGGCCCAAAAGAGCCCGCCGACCCCCCCAAGAAGTAACCGCACCCGCTTAGGCGGCGCGGCGCACGATGGTGACCTGATTGCGGCCATGGGTTTTGGAATGCATCAAGGCACGGTCGGCCTGCGCCACCAGATCGCTGGCTTGCACCGGATCGGCAGGCCCCCCGCCGCCTGTGGTCATGCCGATGGAAATCGTCACCTCTGCCCTTGTGCCGTCTGCCAGTTCGATGGCGCTGCGATCCACTGCGCGGCACAGGCTTTGGGCCAGATCTTGTGCTTGGACCAAAGGTGTGGCGGGCAGGGCGATCAAGAATTCCTCCCCGCCGATCCGCGCCAAAAGGTCTGAAGGGCGCAGGCATTGCGACAGACGGCGCGCCACCTCAAGCAAGACAGCGTCGCCCGCGGCATGGCCCCAGCGGTCGTTGACCGATTTGAAGCGGTCAATGTCCACCACCAGTACCGCAAACTCGCTGATACCGGCTGCGGCACGGTCCGCGATGGCTGTCAATTGCGCCATGCCATAGCGGCGGTTGTGCAGACCCGTCAAAGGGTCATAGACCGCCAACCGCAGCCCGTTTTCAACCGAAGCGCGCATCCGGTCGCCCTCGCGCTTGCGCGCGACCAAGCGGTGCAACCGCAAGGCCAGTTCCGGCGTGGGCATTGTTTCATCCACAACCTCATGCGCGCCAAGGTCAAAGGCTGTGGCCGCAGGGGTGGCAGAGGCATCCGGCGCCCAGATGCAAAACAACGCCGTGCGGGTGCTGTGCCGCGCCAGCAATTCCGACATGACCCTTAAGCCGCCACCCGGCTCGCCCAGATCGGCGGGGATCAGATAGACATCAGGGGCAGCGCAGGCCGGGTTGGCATGCACCTCTTCGGGGGCCATGACCACAAAGCGGTCTTGCCCCAGCGCCGCCAAATCGCGCCGCAGCCTGAGTGCCTTGTCAGCTTGGGGCAGCACAAGTGCAATCTGCCCGGGCAGGGCAAAGGTTTGGCGCGGCTCTGCCAAGCCCAGCACGCCTAGGTCTTGCCCTGCCCCCTCGCCCATGCCCGTCAGCGCCTGCCGCATCCGCAAGACCGCGCGCAGGCGGGCTTGCAGCAAGGAATCGTCGATGGGTCGGGTTAAAAAATCTTCGGCGCCCCCTTCCAAGGCCTGCGCCCGCAAGGGGGCCGCAGCAGGATCTGCGACCACAATCAAGGGAATGCGGCGGGTTTGCGGGTGGCTTTTAAGCCCTGCAAGCACCTCAAGCCCCAAGGACAGGTTGAGCAAAATGATATCTGGCCGCTCGCCCAAGGCCAAACGCAACGCCCCCTCGCCATCCGCCGCGCCAAGGGTTTGATAGCCTGCGGCTGTCAGTTTTACCTTGAAGACGATGCGGTTTGACGACACATCATCAACGATGAGGATTTTGCCGATCATGAAAAGCGGACCCACTTGCTACCTGCGTGGTGCTACTCTTGCTCTCAACTCGTTAACAAATCCTTTCCGCCGCCTTGACCAAATCGGTAAAGTTTGAGGGAACCTGTGCATAACCCTAAGGATAACGCCAAATTCGGGCGACAAATGGCCGAAACCATCGCGGCCCAAGCCTTGGCATGGCTGGCGGGGGATCCGCAAACCCTTAACGGCTTTTTGGCGCTGAGTGGCCTTTCTCCGGGCGAATTGATGGCCCAAGCCGCCGATGCGCGCCTGCTTGGCGCGGTTTTGGACTTTATCCTGACCGAAGACCGCTTGGTGATCGGCTTTTGCGATTCGGCCGCTTTGGCCTATACGGTGCCGCAGATGGCGCGGGCGGCCTTGCCCGGGGGCGAGATTTATCATTGGACCTAAGATCATGATCAAAGCGGTTATCTTCGACAAAGACGGCACCTTGTTTGACTTTCGCCAAAGCTGGGGGGCGTGGACTTTGGCGCTGCTTGACAAGCTGCAACCCGTAACGCGCGGCGATCTGGGGCAGGTCTTAGGCTTTGATCGGCAAGGATTTTCCTTTGCCCCAGATAGCCCGATCATCGCGCAGACCAGCTTTGAAATCGCCGACCTGATCTTGCCGCACCTGAACGGCGTGACTATGCCTGCGCTGTTGCAGATCATGAATGATCTTGGCACCTCGGCCCCGATGGTGCCTGCGGTGGACCTGCCCACGGTTCTGGCGGGCCTGAAAGCCAAGGGCCTAGTGCTGGGCTTGGCGACCAATGACACCGAAGAACCCGCCCGCGCCCATCTGGAAGGGGCGGGGGTGACGCATCTGTTCGACTTTATCGCAGGGTGCGATTCGGGCTTTGGCGGCAAGCCCGAGCCGGGGCAGCTTTTGGCCTTTGCATCGCATGTCGCCTTGGCCCCCGCGCAGATTGCCATGGTGGGCGACAGTCTGCACGATCTGGATGCCGCACGGCGCGCCGGAATGAAGGCTGTGGGCGTGCTGACAGGCCCCGCCACCCGCGCGCATTTGACCCCCCATGCCGATGTGGTTTTGGGCACCATTGCCGAACTTGGCCTTTGGATTGACGGGTTGAACGCGCCCTGACGCGGCCTGCATCCAAAAACGACGCTTTCATGTCGGAAACCAAGTCAGCGCCGCAGGGCGCTTTCCGTCATTCTGGCAAAACGAACAAAGGGGGCGCAATCCCCGCGACAGGAGGGTACCCGCATGACCGAAGAAGCCACCAAGCGCCGCAGGGCGGGGGGTCGTGCCGGCAACAAGGAACGTGCGGGATCTTCGGTCATCGACCAGATGCCGTGGCGCATTCCGGTCAACCCTGACCGCCCGACAGAGCCTTTGGATGCCGACGGCGTGCAGGCGATCCACCGCGGTGCGATGAAGATTTTGCGCGATATCGGGATTGAGTTTCTGAACCCCGATGCTGTGGAGCATCTGAAACGCGCAGGCTGTCTTGTGAACGGCACCAATGTGCGCATGGACGAAGATTTCGTCATGGAAATGCTGGCGCGTGCGCCCGAAACCTTCACCATCACGCCGCGCAATGTCGAGCGCGAGGTGATTATGGGCGGCAAGCATATGCTGTTTGTCAACGTCTCTTCTCCGCCCAATTCGTGGGATCTGGAACGGGGCAAACGCTCGGGCGATTTTGAAACCTTCAAGGATTTCATGAAGCTAACGCAGTATTTCAACTGCATCCATATCGCGGGCGGCTATCCGGTTGAGCCCATCGACATCCACCCTTCGGTGCGCCACCTCGATTGTCTGTACGAAAAGCTGACCATCACCGACAAGGTGGTGCATGCCTATTCGCTGGGGGCTGAACGCGTCGAAGACGTGATGGAAATGGTCCGCCTTGCGGGGGGCTTGAGTGAGGAAGAATTCCAAGCCAAGCCGCGGATGTACACCAACATCAACTCTGTCTCGCCGCTGAAGCACGACTATCCGATGCTAGACGGCGCGATGCGTCTGGCTAAGCGCGGCCAGCCGGTGGTGATCACGCCCTTTACCTTGGCTGGGGCCATGGCACCGGTGACAATGGCAGGTGCTGTGACCCTGTCGCTGGCCGAGGCGCTGGCCGCCGTGGCGCTGTTGCAGTTTATCGCCCCGGGCTGCCCGGTGGCGATTGGCACCTTCACCTCGAACGTCGATATGAAATCGGGCGCGCCAGCTTTTGGGACGCCGGAATATATGCGCGCCACGCAGATGACGGGGCAATTGGTGCGGTTTTACAAGCTGCCGCTGCGCTCGTCAGGGGTTTGCGCGGCCAATGTGCCCGACGGGCAGGCGATGTGGGAAACGTCGAACAGCCTGTGGGCCTCGGTGCAAAGCGGCACCAATATGGTTTACCACGCGGCGGGTTGGCTGGAAGGCGGGCTGATTGCCAGCCCTGAAAAGTTCATTATGGATTGCGAAGTGCTGCAAATGATCCAGCGCTATTTCGAAGCGGCGACTTATGCGACGACCGAAGACGATATTGCGATTGAAGCGATCCGCGATGTTGGTCCTTCGGGCCATTACTTCGGGACGCCGCACACCCAATCGCGCTATACCACGGCCTTTTATGCCCCCTTCCTGGCCGATTGGCGCAATTACGAGGCGTGGAATATCGACGGCGCGATGTGGACGGCGGAACGCGCGCATAAGATGTACAAAGCGATTATGGCCGAATTTGTCCCGCCCGACATGAATGGCGACCACCAAGAAGACCTGCGCCGCTTTGTGGCCAAGCGCAAACAAGAAGGCGGCGCGCCGACAGACTTCTAAGGGGTCGGCTTATTCGGTGTAAAAGATCGGTCGGGCCTGCGGGTTTAGGAATTCGGCTTGCAGGGTTGTGTGAATCCCGTCTTCTAAGGAAACGGGTGCGCTAAACCCGTCATGGCCGTGCGCCCGTGAGGTAAAAGACGAATTGGCGGTGAATTTGCGCATGCGCACGGCACTGACGGGCAAAGACCGCCCCGTAAGTTTTGCAAGACCATCGGCCAAGTGCCCCAATCCCAACCCCAAGGCCAAGGGTAGGGCAGGGCCTGTGCCTGACTTGGCCCGCAAGACCTGTCGCGCCAAAGACACCAGTGCGTGCATCGTTAAATCGGGGGTGTCGACGTAATTGAACAGATGCACCCCCGGCCCTGCTTGGGCCGCATGGCGTAAAAAGGCTACGAGATTGTCGATATAGGCCAAGGATTTGCGGTTTTCTCCGCGACCCACCATGATAAAACGCCCCAAGGCGATTTGACGAAACAGCGCGTAGACATTGCCACGATTGCCGGGGCCAAAAACCACCGTAGGTCGGATGATCGTCAACGACCGCGTCTGTGGCGCTTCGCTCGCCCAAGCGCGCAAAACCTGTTCGGCGGCATATTTTGACGCGCCATAGGCGTTGATAGGATGGATTGGCCCAGTTTCATCGGTATCGACCTCGGCAAAGCCGTAAACCGCAACAGACGAGGTGAAAATGATCCGATTGATCCCGCGCAGACTGGCAGCGCGGCAAAGGATGCGCGTGCCCTCGACATTGACCCGGTCATAACGCTCAGGCGGAGTGACATTATCGCGGTGCTCTGCCGCAAGGTGAAAAATTGTATCACCGAAAAGATTTTGCGTTAAACGATCATGGTCGAGAATGTCTAAAAGCGTGACAAGATCGGGAAAGGTTGCGCTGGGCCTTTTGTCGATAATGCGAAACCTTTCCCCTGCCTGATGCAGGGATTGGCCCAGCGACGAGCCGATAAAGCCGCTTCCGCCTGTGATACTATAGCGCATCGGGGTCTTCAATGACATCTCAGAAACGGGTGAATTTGAATGGAGCAACAGCAAAAAGCCCAACCGCGGCTTGGCACGGCCTACACCTTATCTCGGCGCACTCTTTTGTGGCGTTTTGCCTTTCTGTGGCCAGTTTGTGGCGTGACCCCGAATACGGCAAAGCTTCGGCGTTTGGCGGCAGCCGCAACCGCCCTATAAGTTATCTGGAAAAGACTCGTTGACAGCACCACCAAGCCAAAGGCCAACCCGTTCCGGTTCCAAACCAAAACGCCTAAAATCGCCGGTGCAGCCATAAATGGCAGCAAGATCAGCGTCGCCACCGGATTGCTCAGAGTGCTATTCTGTCTGGCGATGAAAAGAATTTCAACGCTGCGCAGGAGGATATGGTGAAAGTGCAGCCGGTCGGCGCAAAGCGGCGAGCGGCGATTTGCGATTCTGCGTGCAACCGCAAAAACCATGTCTGCCAGAGGCCAGAAAAAGACCAAAACCACGGCCCAAGGCGACAATTCCGGCGTGAACTGCAACATTTTAACCGCGATACAGGCCAGAACAAACCCTAAAACATAAGCTCCCGCATCGCCCATAAACAAAAGCCCGCGCGGAAAGTTCACCAAAAGAACTCCGCCGACCGAAGCCATCACACTCCACAGCACTTGTGCCATTGGATCTTGGCCTGTTTTCAGCGCAATCATCGCCAAGGCCCCGGCCGTGATCAGGCCGGCAAAGCCACAAAGCCCATGCAGCCCATCCACCAAATTGAAGGCATGGGCCGCGCCCGTTAAGACAAGCACGGTCCCCACCATGGCGGGAAGGAAAAGAGCAAAGACCGCATCAACGGGTGCAAAGCCCAAGCGCGTGAGCACCGTGCCAAGTACCCCGATCGCCAGAACGCTGCTGCATACCGATGCTGCCAATCGCCAAACAGCGGGCACACGCCAACCCGTATCTTCAAGCAATCCTGCCACAAAGACAGGCACCGCGCACAGCGCAAGCTTGGGCAAGACTGTGCCCTGCAGCGACGGTTCCAAGAGGATAGACCCCGCCAGCCCCATCGCGATGGACACCCCACCCAGGCGCAAGGTTGGCCGCGTGTGGGTTGCTTGAACAGCCTGCAAATCCCGGCGAATGTCGGGAAAAAACCGACCGATCATCACAAAAGCGACAGAGATGAAAAAGCTCAGAGAAAACGCGATCGATGACACTTTACCTAATACCTGCCTAAATAACTTCAAATATGTAAATTTTGTCTAAAACGTCTTTTGGGAACGATACAGGCGGTGTGCCCGATTGCAACAAAATTCGCACAGGGTTTGCCAAGGGTCATCCGCCATCGGTCACCGTCAGACCTGCAAAGACCGGTTTAGCGCAGATCATCGGCCATCAGGCTGTACTCTACGGACTTGACTGCTCGAAATTGCCAAGAGTTAGATCGATGACCTCTGGGAGTGATTGCTTTGGTCAAGGCACGTCTCAGATCGTGCCGAAAATATCTTTCAAAATCTTATAAATTATTTCGCATCTACATCGCCAAAGTGGCAGCCCGTAGGGGAGTCGAACCCCTCTTACCTGGTTGAAAACCAGGTGTCCTAACCGATAGACGAACGGGCCAC
>JBAXLX010000185.1:0-6973 GCA_037134595.1 Pseudomonadota bacterium | reverse complement strand
GACATCATCGCGGACAGTCACGAGACGATCTCCCCAAGATAGCGAAGGTAAGTTTCGGCCTTTGCCGAATTGACGTCGAAGAAAGTCTGGTCGAGCCACCATCTGTCATCTGGAACGGAGCGCCGCAAGGTGTTGAACATGGGTGAGTTGTACACGTCTTCGCGCATCCAAACGCGAACCAGAGAGACGTCTTCGAAGGATCTTGGTTCCAGAAGATTACAGCCCATTTGCCCCCACCTGCGTGGGTCGAGCAGAGTCTCTGCCGAGCCGTCACTCAACACCAAACCCAGGCCACCTCGCGGTATTTCAGCCGACATCGCCGACGGAGTACGGCGGAAAGTAAGGGTATACCGCCCTTTAGCGTTTGACGCTTTAATCAGCCGCAATGGTCCGATCGCGCTGCCTCGACTGACTCGAAGTTGTGCGGGCAAGGCCAGACCGATCAGTGCTTCAAGCATACCAGCACGGTTCTCGAGCAGTTCCAGTGCCGTGAGTGCGTCTAGATCGGCCATATCGATCGGATCGAACGTTGCCTGAAAGCGAAAGGATCTCTTCGTCAGACGCAATAACGGCGCTTTGCCTTCCGCAACACGGCTTGCATGCATGCGTTCCAGCCATCGAACGATCGCGAAGGTCGACCGCAACCGCTGACGTACATCGCAGCGCACTTGATCGGCGAGACCTACAACGCCCCTTCCTTCACGTAATGTTCGACTTATTTCAATCGATAAAAGTGAAGAAAAAGGCCGCTCAAAGGACGGTTCCGGCACGTAAGGCTCGAGGAAATCCCCACCGGCAACAAGTGCCTGCGAGACCTGCTTCAAATCATAAGAGACGGTCGCAGGCAGTGCGAAGAGTTGCTCGACCACACTTCGAACGGCGGTCGCGGGGAGATGATCGATCCCTCGGAACTCTGGCTCTGGGATAACATCCTCCGGCGGGAAAAGGCGCACCATATGAAGCAACCCAGACCTGACACGAGGATCGGTCAGGTGCCGTTGAATTGCGCCCTGAAGCGAACGGCTCTCTGCTGGTTCGTAGAAGTAGATGTGCGCAAGAAGAGCAGCAGGGTCACCTGGACCGAGCTTCGAATTGTGCAGGTCAACAGCCTGCAGATCATTAATCAACTTTGAGAACACAGAGATCAAAGCATCTGCTTCAGCTTGCTGACTTGCAGTTGGCATGATTTCGATCGTCTCAGTTTCACCGTCTGGACCTGCCCGCAGATACCCCAAGCTGACCATTCCGTCATCGACTGGGTCATGATCGACCAAGAGTACGAGACTGACATCCGACCGCGGTGGCATGAGGAAAGTTTGCTCCTCAACACCGTTTAGAATAATTCCTTGTTCGATTGCATTTGCGCGGGCGATCAGCTGTTCTGCTTTGCGGGCAAGCGACCAGTTGGCTCCATCGAGACGACCGACCCCGCTTGCACCATGCGCCAATTTCCCAACGGTATCGATGCCATGTTGGCGGAGCATGCGTTTTGACTCGTGGGACAGCCCTGGCACAGCCGAAACATCCCGCTGTGCGGCAGGAAGCGACCGGTCGATGCTCCTTTGACAATGGGCAAGGTACGAGCATTGCTCGCACTTGAAATAAAGGTGAAAGAACGTCTCGTCGCGCTTCGCCGACACCTCCCGCGAGGCGATTTCGGTAAGCCCAACCTTCATAAAATCTTCGACCAAGCGCAGGTAAGGACCCAGATCGAACCGATCCACCGAATGCAGATCGCCCTGGGTGTCCCCGTCATACGGAATGTACCAAATCTCACCGAAAGGTGAAACTTCTCCCTGAATTCCTCGTTCAGCCAGAATCGCCCGAAGTAAGAGTGCATAATATGCAACCTGGGTCTTATGAAAGGCCCGCGGATTACGCGTCGCTTTAATGTCTATGACCGTAAAGCGATTTTGCTGGCCTGTGACTTCGCGTCGGACAAGGTCAGCAAAAGTTCTACGAAGGGTCAGGTTTTCGTTTGTGAGTAGGTCACCAGTTTTCGAAGGCCTCAAGTTAACTTGGGCGGCATAAGATGCATCCCCTTTGCCGCGCATAAATGCCGTCGCTATGTCTTCTCGCAAACTCTCAGCATCCGCGCTTGGCGCGAGTACCGCGTGAGCCTTTGTTAAACGTGCCATCACGCGCTTCTCAAAATCCACGCCGAGCATGGCCCAAGACTTTTCGCGCCCATCATCGCTGATCGGTACCGCTGCCCGATCTTGGGGCATCATCAATTCATATCGGGTCTTACGCTCGCAGCGGTACTGAAACCAAGATTTGATTGTGGATCCGCTAAGGCCGAGCTTCATCCGTCTAAAAAACCTTGATGGGCATTGCGTACATTGTGGGTAGACGCAAGCAGTTTAGCCGACCAACTTCTCCAACAGGCGGGGAAGCAGACACAGTATATGGTCAAGAGTATGCCAGAAGATGTATGCCGGCCACAAGTGGGCGCATAAGCTTAGCTTTGGGTCACTAGAAGTCTGACTGAGCCCCCACCACGACCATCCCCGTCAAATGCCAGATGGCCGCCATCATGATCCCCATATTGAAGGCGAACTCGTTGGCGCAGGACTTTGCAAAAAAGTCACCCTCAAGGAACTTACAGGACCCTTTGAAGAGCTGGACAACCGTACAAGCCATGCATTCCGGCCGGAAGGCGAAGTGCGTCGCGGTATCGAGGGCGATGGCGTCGAAGTCCGCGACATGGCCGATCTTGTGCGCGCCTTTGGCGTCAAGGTTAATCTAAGCGTAGCCCTCGTTCAAACTGATTGTTTTCTTAGATGTCATTGCGGGTTTCTTGCTCATCCTGGCTGACGTTTATATCCATCCCTCTGCCCAAGTTTTTTCTGCTTCCTCCAATGAATTTGAAACCAAGAATACTTGAGTTTCCCCATTTTCGCCCATCGTTCCAATCACAACGACCGGCCCATCGTCATCACTTGTCAGCGAAATTCCCGCAGCTCCACAAAAGCACTGGTATGCTCTTTCCTCGTTAGTATTGATCCAAGCTCTTAGATCTTCAATCGTTACGAGCGAAGGTTGCGCAATGAGAGTGCTATAGCGTCCTTGATCGATCTCGCCGAATAAGTCCGCCCAATCCTGCTCATCTGGCTCCGAATGGTCCCGCATGTCTTCAACATAGCTTTCAAAGCGGTATCTTAGTGAAGGAATGCTATAGCCTACGAAACCACAGAATCCTTTTTCATACTCATCATTATAATCCCCACCGGCCTCAATGCTTTCGAGGACAGCGTTTGCAAGTTCTTGCAGATTATCTTCTTTATTTTTCATATACGCTATTCCTGTTTCGAGAGCACGGGTATGGCTCAAATTAGAGATGGTTTGTTGATTGGCTGTGTCGTTGGCGTTGCAGCTGATTCAACCCAACTAGTGCTGACGGCATGCCCAAAGCCGACTGGCTGCCGCGGGATTTAGTTCAGATCATCCCCGACATTGCGCATGGTGGAAAAGGTCTCCACCTCAGACTTCCACTTTTGGATTTGCAAACTGCCTGCGGCGTAGTTGGCGGGCGTTATGGTCTTCATGATGCGATCATAGACCACCTGTGAGGCATCTTTGGCAGCACCGTCTTCAAGGTAGTAAACCGCCAGTCCGCACCACATGAAGGCTTCGACGGGGTCGTTCTTGAACAGGTCTGTTGCGTCAGAGATTTCGCAGAGCGAGCCATAGGCAAAGGGTTCGCCCTGTTCGGCAGATTTTGTGATCCAATAGACGGCGTCGGGCAGGCTTTTTGGCACACCTTCGCCCGTGAAATAGTCCCAGCCGACGTTGTTCTGCGATCCGGCAAAACCCAGTTTGGCTGCTTGCAAGTACAGTTCTGCGGCTTTGGCCTTATCCTGCGCAACGCCAAGCCCATAGGCGTAATGGTAGCCAAGGCTGTGCATCGACATGGCATCGCCCTTATCGGCAGCCATCTGCAACCAACGATTTGCCGACACAAAGTCTGGCTCTTCATCGGGCAGGTAAGTCACGTAATAGTCCGCCAGATCCCGCATCGCTTGGAAGGATCCGTAGTTGGCCGCATTGATCATGTAGTCTTCATGGGTCTTAAAGCTGAAGTCGTCTGGATAGGTGAACTGCGATGCCGTGAAATTCTGGTCATTGCGGTCATAGAAGCGAAGCTTGTAAATGGGTTGGCTTTCGACAGGCAGTTTGGGGTCATAGAAGAAATCGGCCACCTCGTTGAAACTCGTCCGTTCCATCAGCAGGTTGGTGGCATAGGCGGCCCCCATTTCTGTCATGTATCGCTTGATTTCATCCATCTCGCCCGGTTGCGTTTCCCAAACATTGGGGGCGATTTGGACGCGAACTGATGAACTGTGCAGGCCAACATGGGTCAAACGCCGATGATAAGCGCCTTGCGCCACGAACACACAGGCGGATGTGCATTGTGGCGTCGCGTCCGGAATAACTGGCGATCCACTTTCTGCCGTCGCATGGTGCTTTCGCAGGATACGACCTATTCCAATGCCCGCGAATGCTTTGCCGCCGTAGGAGTTCAGAAACACGCGAGGGAAGGCGGCATCTTTCGGCAGGGTCTCATCCAACATGGTGAAAAAATCGAGGTCTTCATATCCGAGTTTTCCATAGATCGAGACATATTCCAGTTTACCGGCCTGGATACAGGCGACGACGTTGTCTTTGCAGGCCGCATCCACCAGCGGATAGGCCATGGCGGGCAAGGCTTGAGCTAGAAATGCAGCCAAGGCGAGGGATGTCTTGATCATTGGGCTTTCTGCACTTTCATTAACTGGCTTTTAGAACGTTGGCAGCCTGCACGAAGACTTACCTCTCAGTTGAGAAGCCGAACGGGTTGGGCATCTGTACTAGGCCTATCCGACATCAAATTGGGTTCTTGAAACAGCGGCACCCAACGGGCTGCCATGGCTTTTGCCACGTCCATTGCATCTTCGGGCAACAGCGTTTCAAGCCGATCAAGCGCCTCTTGAGCTACGGATTTGTTGGTCCCCTCAACGAGGTTTTCGACCGCGAGAACGGCGAATTTTGCGGCCTCGATATGCATCCAGTTATCTTCGGCCACATCCAGCAGCAGGGTAGCAAGGCTAAGATAGGCAGTGGGTTCGCCGCGCTCTGCTGCACGGCCATACCAATAGGCCGCAACAACCTGACTTTGCGGCAGGTTCATGCCCCGCTCATAAAGATCCCCCAAATTGTTCAGCGCCCCAGCAAATCCCTTATTGGCCGAATACCAATAGAGTTCGCAGGCGCGAACCTGATCATCGGCAGATCCCTGCATCAGACGCACCGCCCTCGAATGTTCAGAGACGGCATCCTGATTGCTTTCATTTTCCACCGCGTTGACCAGATCGCGCAAAACAACGGCCATCGAGGCGAACATCCCGCAATTGCGCTGGATGATCAGATCATCGGTGGCATCTGCCTGAATGTCCATTTGGATCGCAGCATAGCATCGGCCCGCATCATTCTGCCCGCCAATAAATTTTGCATAGCGGTATCGCCGGTTCAGCTCATTGCAATGGGCATGGATCCGCGAAAGGGGCACAGGCACAGAACAATAAAGCCCCATGTCAAACATATAGCTTTCATATTGATCCTCGTTCGCTGGGTCTTCGATCGGGCCGTACAACACAACGCGAAAGTCCAAACCCATGGCGGCGCTGTGTACACAATTACTGTCTTCATCCACGAGGCCGCGATAGCCAAAATCCTGCAAAACAGTTGCGACTTGCCGCAGGCTGACGCCGCGATGCGGGGCGGTCGTTTCTTGATTATCAGTCATAGTTTTTGCTCTCATCAGAAGTTTTCAAGGTGACGTTGCTGGCCCAAACCCATCAGCTAATTCAGCCGTCAGCATTACGGGCGGGGTCGGGCAAATCAGAACGGTAAAGGCCAGCAAATCGGGTCATCACCGGGCGCTCCAGGAAGGATTCGTCATCAAGGTTTATGTGGCAGTTAACCGTGTCAGAACCTGTCATGGATGCGCCGTTGTGCTCTGAAAAAGCACTCAGTCATCGGCACTAGTTCACTGCGGCGTGATGCAGTTGCCTGAAGCCTGCCAGCCCCATGGACGCAAATTGGCAATGGCGCATCTCTTGGCATCACCGCCAATTTTGCAGTTCACGCAGCTGCGCGACCCAGGCAAAATGTGCCCTACCAACGGGATCACAGCGCAGCGCAGGTCTTAGCTGGCAGCTCGTGCGGGCAAGGTCGGCAAGGCGCAGAGTGTGTTGACCAGTTTCATCTGCTTCACCGTCTCGCACTTTGCCTCGCGCATTTGGGGGTTGCCGAAGATCAGCGACAAGGCCTTGGCGCGGGAAACGGCAACATTGATGCGGTTGATCGAGAGCAGGAACTCCATACCGCGCTGGGTTTCCTCAGCAGAAGAGGCCGTCATTGAAACAATGCAGACCGGCGCTTCCTGACCTTGAAATTTGTCCACTGTTCCAACGCGAACAGGTTCGGGCAAGGCAGCGCGAAGCGCATTGACTTGCGCGTTGTAGGGCGCAACGACGATGATGTCAGACGGCAAAAGCGGGCGGGTCTCGCCGTTGGCGTCGGTCCAAGAGCCCCGCAAAAGATCCGCCAAAGCCGCACTGATTGCCGCCACTTCTTCATTTGCAATCTGTGCGTTACCCTCATGTGGAACGGAAACCCAGAAAGCGCCTGCTGGCGGGAAAGATGGCGTAATGACCGCCTGTCGGGTCGTGTCCGGATGGCTGGTCAGTCGTCCATCATAAACCTGTTCTGATATGTATTGGCACAGGTCAGGATGCATCCGGCGGGTTACGGGCAGGAAGATGCCACGTTCGGTTGCAAGAGTTGCAGCACCTTGGGACAACCAATCGAGGCAAGAGAGGTTAACGGGCTCAGGATGTGCGCCCTGGATCACTTGCGGCAATTGTTGGGGATCCCCCACCAGCACAATATTGCGGGCAGCACGCCCCATGGCCACCATATTGGCCAAGCC
>JBAXLX010000184.1:0-6992 GCA_037134595.1 Pseudomonadota bacterium | reverse complement strand
CATTTTGTCTTGCGCGCAGGTCACATCGGCGCGGGCTTTGGGGACGTGGCTGTCATACGACGACCTGATCCGCCTTGTCACCCGCGCGGTGGATACGCCCACGACCGGCTTTAGCGTGGTCTACGGCGTGTCCAACAACGACCGCGCGCCGGTTGACAATGCCAAGGCCAGCCATCTGGGCTTTCGCCCGCAAGACAATGCAGAGGTGTTTGCCGCCCAAATTCTGGCCGAAGCCCCCCGCCCAGACCCCACCGACCTTGCCCAGACCTGCCACGGCGGGGCCTTTGCCGCCGAGGGATTGGGTCAAAGCGGCAAAGCGCAGATGAACATCGTCGACGATACCAAAACCGCCTAAGCCGACGCCGCCCCAAGCAGCGCCAAATCCTGCGCCGTCAGCGTCAAGGTCGCAGCCGCAGCCAGATCGCGCACCTGTGTGGCACTGGTGGCCGAGGCGATTGGCCCCGTCAGCCCCGGTTGGGCCGCCACCCAAGCCAAAGCCACCTGCGCGCAGGTGGCGCTTTGCTGGGCAGCCACACTGTCCAGCGCATCTAAAATCGCCAAGCCGCGCGGGGTGCGGTAGCCGTCAAGACTGCCCTTGCGCGCCTTGCCCTCGGTCGAGGCGGCGGTGCGGTACAGGCCCGACAGAAAGCCTGAGGCAAGGCCGTAGTAGGGTATGACGCCCAAACCTTGGGCGACACACAGCGCCAGCATCGGCCCTTCCAACGCGGCGCGGTCATACAGGTTGTATTCCGGCTGGATCGAGGTGTAGCGCGGCAGATTGTTTTGCTCGGCGGTGCTCAACGCCTCTTGCAGTTGCGCCACGCTGAAGTTCGACGCCCCGATAGAGCGCACCTTGCCCGCCTTGATCAAGCGATCATAGGCCGCCAAGGTTTCGGTCTGGGGCACCGAGTCGTCAGGGCGGTGCGAGAAATAATGGTCGATCACCTCGACCCCCAGCCGCTTTAAACTGCCCTCCACCGCCTGTTCGATCCAGCGCGCCGACAGGCCCTTGGCGGGGTGGCCCGCGGCGTCAAGCCCCATGTCGCTGCCCACTTTGGTGATCAGCACGATCTGATCGCGCTTGCCCGGCCGCGCCTTTAACCAGCGGCCAATCACGCTTTCGCTTTCCCCGCCCTTATGGCCGGGCACCCAAGCCGAATAGACATCGGCGGTGTCGATGGCGTTCAGGCCGGCATCCGTGGCGGCATCCAGCACGGCAAAACTGGCGGCTTCATCCGCCGTCCAGCCAAAGACATTGGCCCCCAAAACCACGGGGGCGACAGATAGGCCAGATTGGCCAAGGGGGCGGTATTGCATGGGGGGTCCTATCGAAAAGGGGGGTACAGTCAAACTATCACAGGCGGCCCTAAAGCCCCAGAGCCGCCGCAACGCGGGATTGGAAATACTGCACGCCCTTTTCATGCCGCCCCGACAAGGGGCCGGGGCTATAACCGCCCGCTTGGTAGTTGCGGTGGGTCGAGACGCAGACCTCGTAATCCTCGCGCACCACGGCCAAAGTGCCATTGACCGAACGCGCCCTTGCAGGGGCTGCGGCCGCAGAGGTGTCGGCAAAGAAAAAGGTATAATGCTGATCCGTCCGGTCGACCGACACCGGATCAATCCGGCTGACATTCATGCCGCCGTCAAACAGCGACAGCGTCCAGTTGGGCCACATCCAAAGCCACTTGCCGCGATAAAATAGCCCCTCTTTCGGCGGGGCGGTCATGCGGACAAAGCCGGAATGGGCGGTGGTTTCAAAGGATTCAAAGTCGATGGCGGCATAAAAGGACGGATGCGTGCCGGGGATATGATACCCTTCAACGAAATTGTCGGTATAGACCTTCCAATTGGCATCAAAGCTGACGCTGGCTTGGTCGGTGGGAAGATAGGTTTCCAAAGGCTCGTCGGCCAGTTCGGCGGGCAGGTCGCCCAGTTGGTCAAGAAGCGAGGTCTGCGGATCGACAGCGGCAAAAAGCAGCCCGCGCCATTCGGCCAGATGGACAGGCTCTAGCGGCCAATCTTCCGGGATGATGGCGGGATCGCGGCCAAACCACGGGGCTTGGACCAAACGGCCGGTGTCGGCAAAGCTCCATTTGTGATAGGGGCACACGATCAGACCGCATTCCCCTGCCCCGTGCAACAGCCGCGCACCGCGGTGGCGGCAGATGTTCTTAAAGCCGCGCAAGACCCCGTCTTTGCCGCGAATGGCAAAGACGCCAAAGCCCGCGATATCCAGCGTCAGATATTGGCCAACATGGGCCACCGCGCTGGCGGGGCCCATGAACTGCCAAGTGCGCAGGAAGATCTGGGCGCGTTCGTCCTGCCAGACAGCCGCGCTGGTATAAAGGCTGGCGGCGAGGTTCAGCGATGGCGCGGAGGTGGCTGTTTGCATGGCACGGGCTTTCACATGGATTGAGGCCGATGCTGCGCTATTGCCCCCACGGCGTCAATCACCCTGCCCCAGATAGGGCGTGCGCATCGGGCCGACGGCATTGGCATGCGAGGAAAACCCCTCATACTCCGCCAATTTCCGTGCCGCTTGCGACATGGCCGGCCAGCCCTTGGCCGTGACATAGCCAATCGAACTGCGCTTCATGAAATCCATCACCGACAGCGGCCCATGGCTGCGTGCCCCCGCCGAGGTGGGCAACACATTGTTCGGCCCCAAGCAGAAGTTGGCCACGCTGACGGGCGTATGGGGCCCCAGCAAAACCTCAGCCGCTTCGGTCAATTCGCCCAGATGCTCGAACGGGCGGGTCGAGAGGATTTCCAGATGTTCGGGGGCATAGGCGTTGATGAAATCATAGGCGGCAGCCAGCGAGGGGGCCAGAATGATCCCGCCAAAGCGCCCCGTCAGAACCGTTTGCGAAAAGCCTTGGCGCTGCGGGGTCATCTGCGCCCAATGGGCGGGCAAGGCATCCAGCGCCTGATCGACCACCATTTGCGATTGGGTCACCAGCCAAGCGCAGGAATCCGGGCCGTGTTCGGCCTCGATCAGCAAGTCCAGCGCCGCCAAGCCGCCATGCACCGTGCCGTCGTCAAAGATGATGCATTCCGACGGCCCCGCCGGCAGGCCCGGGTCAATCACATCGGCCAAAAGCCGCTTGGCCGCCACCACATAGGGCGACCCCGGCCCCATGATCTTGACCGCGCGGCCCACGGTTTGGGTGCCGTAAGCCGCCGCAGCCACCGCTTGCGCGCCGCCGACCTTATAGACCGTCTCTACCCCCGCCAGCTTGGCCGCAACCAAGGTTGCCGCATCCACCCCGCCATCGGGCGTGGGCGGGGTAAAGATCGCCAGATCCTTGACCCCCGCCAGCACGGCAGGCACCGAGGTCATCATCGTCACCGACGGAAAGCTGCCCTTGCCACGCGGCACATAAAGCGCTGCCGAGCGCAGCGGGGTGAACCTGTCCCCCGCAAAGGCACCCGGGCGGATTTCTTTCAAAAACATCGGGTCGGGCAGTTGTTCTTCATGAAAGGCGCGGATGTTGGCGATGGACCAGCGGATTGTCTCGGTCAGGTCGGGGTCAAGCGTGGCAAAGGCTGCGTCAAATTCCGCAGCGCTGGCTTTGAGCGCATCGGGTCGCAAGCCGACAGCGCCGTCAAGGGCCGCCCCATACCGCGCCAAAGCCGCATCGCCTTCGGCCTTAACAGCCGCGATGATCGGGCGCACCGTGTCAAAAAACCCCGTCAGATCGGCGGCAGAGCGTTGCAACAGCGCGTCACGCTGAGGCCGCGACAGGCCCGCCAGTTTGACCACGTTCACATGCGTCATTCTTTAACCCCTTCAAATAGATGACAAATACCCGCCATCAATCGCCAAACATTGCCCCGTGATATAGGCCGACGCATCCGAGGCCAAAAACACCACCGCCCCTGCCAGATCCGCCCCCGCCCCAAAGCGGCGCTGCGGGATCTTGGCCAGCATCGCCTGAGCCCAAGCGTGATCTTGATAGAACACCTCGGTCAGATCGGTGCGAAAATAGCCCGGCGCTATGGCATTCACCCGCACCCCGCGCGCCGCCCATTCGCTGGCCAAAGCGCGTGTCATCCCCAGCAATCCCGACTTTGACGACCCATAGGGTGTCGCCGTCGGCACCCCCACAAACGAGGTCAGCGAGGCCAGATTGATCACCGCCCCCCGCCCCCGCGCCAGCATCCCCTTGGCCACCGCTTGGGTCGTAAAAAACGCGCCCTTCAGGTTGGTGTCAACGATATGGTCCCACAGGGCGGGCGTCACCTCGGTGGACGGGGCCACCTGTTCCACACCGGCATTGTTGACCAAGATGTCAATCGCCAAGCCTTGCAAGGCAGGCGCCAAAGCCTCGGTATCGGTTTGGTCCAGTGCGAGCAGCGTCACCTCGCGCCCCAAAGCCCGCAGCTGGTCGGCTGTGTCGTCCAAGGCGGCCAAACTGCGCGCCGTGATCACCAGATCAGCCCCCGCCTGCCCCAAGGCCAAAGCCATCGCCGCGCCCAACCCACGGCTGGCCCCTGTGACAAGGGCTGTGCGCCCCGCAAGTGAGAATATCTGCACGATGATCACCTCCAACGCCATCTTGCGAGGATTTCACCCAAAGCGGAAGGGTTAATCCCGTAGGGTGGGTGAAACCCACCAAACCCCATCCCCAAACCCCGTAGGGTGGGTGAAACCCACCAAACCCGATCTGTCCACACCCCAGCCCAAATTACACCCGGTCCCAGACAAATCCGCGATTGATCTGGGTGTCAAAGCGTGTTTGCTTGACACCAGCAAAAAGGCCCCTTGGGGCCGTCTTATTGGAGAATGTAACAATGAAAGCATCTATCGTTTCCGGCCTGACACTGGCCGCGATCTTGGGCCTGTCAGGCGCAGCATCGGCAGGGGAAATCAAGCTGGGCATGACCACATGGGTTGGCTACGGCGAGATCTTTTTGGCCAAGGACCTGGGCTATTTCACCGATGCGGGCCTGACGGTCGATCCGCAGATCATCGAGGAAGCCTCGCTGACCATGGCGGGTGTCGCATCGGGTGAACTGCAAGGCACGGCGGCCACAATTGACGAGATCATGAAATACCGCTCGGACGAGATGTGTTTTAAGGCCATCTACGCCCTTGATGACAGCCACGGCGGCGACGGCATTCTGGCCCCTGCCGATGTGAACACCATCGCTGACCTGAAGGGCCGCGATGTGGGCATGAACGAAGGCTCGGTCAGCCAGTTCTGGTTCAACATTCTGCTCAAACAGGCAGGGATGACGGAAAAAGACGTCAGCATCGTCAACATGACCGCCGACGATGCCGCAGCCGCCTTTATGGCCGGGCAAATCCCGGTCGCCGTGACATGGGAGCCGCACCTGACACTGGCCAAAGAGCAAAAGATCGGCAAGGTGCTGGTATCCTCTGACCAGACGCCGGGCCTGATTGTTGATGTGATCGCACTGCGCTGCGATGTGATCGAAAAGCAGCCCGAGGATGTCAAAGCCTTGGTCGCTGGTTTGGAAAAAGCGCATGAGTATCTGTTGGCCAACCAAGACAAAGCCTATGAAATCATGGCCAAAGGCGTGGGTGGCTGGCTGTCGGACCCCAAGGATTTCGCAGCCTCGGCCGCGGGCGTGCAGTTCTATGGCAAGGACCGCAATGCGGAATTCTTCAAAGACGGTGCTGCGGGCGAATCGGGTAAGCTGGTGGCCTTGGGCGGCGAGATTTGGGGGGGCTTGGGCAAGTTGCACATGGATGTGACCTACGATCAGTTGGTCGACACGTCCTTTCTGGCCCAGTAACCACGTTTGACCAAAGCCAACGGGTCGGGGCATACAGCTTCGGCCCGTTTACATAAGGTTTCCAAGGTGTCCGAAAAATCGCGTCTGTCCATGGCCTTTGTGCCCTATAAACCCATTCCCATCGCCTTGGCCGTCAGCTTGGGGGCTGCCGTCTGGGCTTTGGTGCTGGGGGGGTGGATGTGGCTGACCTATGGCGGGCGGGTGCCCGAAATGTTCCTGCCCGCCCCCGGCAAGGTGCTGATGACGGCGGGGCGCTTGATTGCCGATGGGTCGTTGATGATGCACACTGCAGCCTCGGCGCAAGTGGTGCTGGTGGGGTTTGTGATCTCGTCCATCGTGGCGGTGCCTTTGGGGCTGTATATGGGCACTTATAAGGCGGTGCAGGCGGCGCTGGACCCTTTGGTGAACTTTATCCGCTATCTGCCCGTCACGTCCTTTGTGCCGCTTTTCATTCTGTGGATCGGCATCGGAATTGAACAGCGCGTGTCGGTCATCATCTTTGGCACCTTCTTTCAGCAATTGGTGATGATCGCCGATGCCGCGCGCTCGGTGCCGCGCGATTTGGTCAATGCGGCTTATACTTTGGGCACCAAGCGGTCGACCACGGTGCGCCATATCGTCTTTCCCGCCAGCCTTCCGGCGGTGCTGGATATTTTGCGGGTGACGGTGGGCTGGGCTTGGACCTATCTGGTCGTGGCCGAACTGGTCGCGGCCAAGTCGGGGCTGGGGTACATCTCGCTGAAGGCCATGCGGGGCTTTCAGGTCGATATCATTTTTCTGGCCATCGCGATGATCGGCATTCTGGGGCTGATCACCGATCAGGGCTTCCGTCTGCTGCGGCGCTTTGTGGCCCCGTGGGCGGTGTAAGATGACACAATCAGCCGATATCAAAGTCTCCAACGTGACCCTGCGCTATGGGTCGGGCGAAAAGACCGTGCTGGCGCTGGACGGAGTGTCGCTGGACGTAAAGCCCAACGAATTTGCGGTGATCGTGGGGCCGTCGGGCTGCGGCAAATCCAGCCTGCTGTATCTGATCGCAGGGCTGGAAGATCGCACGGGCGGGGCCATCACGGTGGGCGGCCAAAGCGTTGCAGGGCCGGGGCCGGATCGGGGCATGGTGTTTCAAAGCTACACGCTGTTTCCATGGCTGACCGTAGCGCAAAACGTGGCCTATGGCCCGCGCCGCCGGGGCCTGGGCGAAGACGAGCGCAATCGGCTGGTGCGCCACT
>JBAXLX010000183.1:0-7027 GCA_037134595.1 Pseudomonadota bacterium | reverse complement strand
CTTGTCTGCAATACCAGATCAAACGCTGTGCGGCACCTTGCGTGGGCAAGGTCGATGGCCCGACCTATGCCGCCTTGGTGCAAGATGCCGAACTGTTCTTGCAAGGCAAAACCACTGCTGTGCAGGCTGACCTTGCCAAGCAAATGTCAGCCGCCAGCGACGCGATGGAGTTTGAACGCGCGGCATCCCTACGCGACCGGATCAAGGCGCTGACCCAAGTGCAGCAAAGCCAAGGCATCAACCCGCGCGGGGTGGAACAGGCCGATGTGATCGCCCTGCATCTGGACCATGGCCAAGCCTGCGTGCAGGTCTTTTTCATCCGCGCCAACCAAAGCTGGGGCAACCGCGACTTTTACCCCAAGACAGGGGCGGGGGCAGAAGAGCCCGAGATTATGGAAGCCTTCATCGCGCAGTTTTACGACGACAAAGACCCGCCACCCTTGATCTTGCTGTCGCATCCGGTGGAAAACCCTGACCTTGTCGGCCAGCTTTTGGCCGAACGCGCGGGGCGTAAGGTGGAGCTGGCCGTGCCGTTGCGCGGCGAAAAGGCGGAATTGTTGGAAAACGCCGCCCGCAACGCCCGCGAAAGTCTGGCGCGGCGGATGTCGGAAAGCTCGACCCAAAACACTCTGCTGCGCGGTTTGGCCGAGGCGTTCGATCTGGACGGCCCGCCCGCACGGATCGAAGTCTATGACAACGCCCATATCCAAGGGGCTGATGCCGTGGGCGGTATGATCGTGGCGGGGGCGGAAGGGTTCCTTAAAAGCCAATACCGCAAGTTCAACATCAAATCCGCCGCAGGGGCCAATTCTGACGACTTCGGCATGATGCGCGAGGTGATGACCCGCCGCTTTGAACGCCTGCTGAAAGAAGACCCCGACCGCAAGACCGACGCTTGGCCCGATCTGCTGCTGATTGACGGCGGGGCGGGGCAGATTTCGGCTGTGACAGGAATTTTGGCCGACCTTGGGGTGCAGGATATGGCCGTGGTCGGCGTGGCCAAGGGCATCGACCGCGACGCGGGCAAGGAAGAATTCCACCGCGCGGGCTTGCCCGTCATGGCCCTGCCGCGCAACGATCCGGTTTTGTATTTCATCCAGCGCCTGCGCGATGAGGCGCACCGCTGGGCCAACGGCGCGCACCGCGCCAAGCGCGCCAAGGCCGTGTCGATCACCCCGCTGGATGACATTCCCGGCGTGGGCGCGCTGCGCAAACGCGCCCTTTTGGCGCATTTTGGATCGGCCAAGGCCGTCAGCCGCGCTGGTGTGCCCGATTTGATGGCGGTGGGCGGCATCTCGCAAGCCATGGCCGAGACGATTTACAACTTCTTCAACCCATGAAAAAGCACCGGGCCAAGACCCGGTGCCGATGTTGCGGTGACGAACGGGTCTTAGCCCTGATCGTCTACGCCGTCGCCATTATCGTCGCCATCTTCGGCATCTGAAACACCATCGTTGTCGTCATCGGTGTCGGACATATCCGGCGTGCCGTCATTGTCGCTGTCCCAATTGGGGTCTTCGACAGCGCCGTCGCCGTTTTCATCCGCATCCGCCATGTCAGAGATACCGTCATTGTCGTCGTCGGTATCCGCAATGTCCGGCGTGCCGTCTTGGTCGGTGTCAAGGGCGGGATCGTCATTGCCCGTCTCGGTCGTCTCGTAGGCCACGAACTCTTCCGAGGTGATGGTTTCTTGGATGGTGGTTTCGGACGAAATATAGGTCTCGGAAATTTCGGTGCTATATTCTGCCGAGTATTCCGAATAGCTGAAGCCTTCGTAAGAATAGCTGGACCAAGTCGACACAGTCGTCACATCAATGACGGTCGTATAGGATTCCAGCGAGATGGTGCTGGTGTAGTATTGGGCAGCGCCCTCATGCCAGACATCAAAGCCAAAGTCGAAGACGCCCTGATTGATCCAGTAATAGACGATCGCGTCCAACTTAATCGGGTCTTCCACAACTTGGCCATAGGTCTTGCCGATGATGTCGCCGGGCTTGATCCCGATCGTGTCGGCAATGCCGCCGGGTTCCACGGCCAAGACCAAAAGGCCCGATTCTTTATTCGACAGGCCAAAAGCGCTGCGAACAGCAGAATCCACCGGAATTAAAACCGCATCCAGAGAGCGGCTGACATAGGGGGCGGGCAAGGTGCAAGCAGCAGCGGGCAGGGCGAGGGCCGTTAAAAAACCCGCAGCGATTGCAAGCTTGCGCAAGCCGGCAATTTTTGGTAGAGTGAAGACTGTCATGATGATCCTTTTTGATCAAGTTTGCGTGAAATGATGTAACCATAGTGGTTTTAATCCGTCCAGCCGTATTGGCTTTGAAAATTTTCTTCAGACGCATGAATTAACATGAATTATTTATGACAAGCCTTGTGCGCCCGGCAGGTCGCGACCGACCCGTGTCGCAAAAGCGTCGTTAAAATATGGTTCATGAAACTCAAAGCATCGAGGACACCATGCCAAGCCCCCAAGACGACCCCGCACAAGACTGGCTGGCCGAAGAATTGGCCGAAGCGCTGGACGAAGATTTCGAGCTTGAGCTTGAAGACGCCGCCCTGTCGCGCGAAATCGCCAAGATTTACAAAGATCGCCACCCCGACGCGCTGGACCGTAAAACCTATCTGACCAGCCTGATCCATATGCAGGCCGAGCTGATCAAGCTGCAAGATTGGGTGCAGCATACCGGCGAAAAAGTTGTGGTTCTGTTCGAAGGGCGCGACAGTGCCGGCAAGGGCGGTGTGATCAAGCGCATCACCCAGCGCCTGAACCCCCGCGTGGTGCGCACCGTGGCCCTGCCCGCCCCGTCTGACCGCGAAAAGACCCAGTGGTATTTCCAACGCTACATCCCCCACCTGCCCGCGGGCGGTGAGATCGTGCTGTTCGACCGCTCGTGGTACAACCGCGCCGGGGTGGAGCGCGTGATGGGCTTTGCCAGCGAAGATCAGGTGGAAGAATTCTTCCGCTCGGTGCCGGAGTTTGAACGCATGCTGGTGCGCTCGGGGATTCGGGTGATCAAATACTGGTTCTCGATCACCGACGAAGAACAACAAATGCGCTTCTTGGTGCGCATCCATGACCCGTTCAAGCAATGGAAACTCTCGCCGATGGACCTGCAATCGCGCATCCGGTGGGAGCATTACACCAAGGCCAAAGAGGATATGTTCGCGCGCACCAACATTCCCGAAGCGCCGTGGTATATCGTCGAGGGCAACGACAAAAAACGCGCAAGGTTGAACTGCATCAGCCACCTTTTGTCACTATTCGACTATCAAGAAGTGCCCCACGAAGAAATCCACCTGCCCGAGCGCGTCTTTAACCCCGATTACGAACGCGCCACCCTGCCGCCGGAACTCTACGTGCCGCAGGCTTACTAAGGCGGCCTTGGGTCCGGCGCGGGGCCCCTTTTCGCCAGCGCGGGGTTGGGGTAGGTGTAGCCGATGAAGTGGACAATTCCCAATACCCTGACCACGCTGCGCCTGCTCGCCGCCCCCGGCGTGCCCGTGATGTTCTTGTATTTCCACCGCCCGATTGCGGATTGGTTTGCGCTGACCTTGTTCGTCTCTGCCGCCATCACCGATTATTTTGACGGCTATCTTGCCCGCCTGTGGAAGCAGGAAAGCAAGTTCGGCACCATGCTGGACCCGATCGCCGACAAGGCGATGGTGGTGATCGCGCTGCTGATCCTGACAGGCTATTCCGGCATGAACCCATGGCTGATCCTGCCCGCCACGGTAATCTTGTTCCGCGAGGTGTTTGTCGGGGGCCTGCGCGAATATCTGGGGGCCAAGGCGGGGCTGTTGAAGGTGACCAAGCTGGCCAAATGGAAAACTTCGGCCCAAATGCTGGCGATTGCCGTGCTGTTCTTGGGCACGGGGCTGGAACATCTGGAAGGCATCGCCCGCCAAGGCAAAACGATTGAGGAATATGCCACTTTGGTCGCCCAAGGTTTGGCCGATCCGATCCGCTCTTGCGGCATGCGGGGGTGTTCGTCTTATGCCACTTGGACGGGTCTTGCCCTGATCTGGGTTGCGGCTGCGTTGACGGCTGTCACGGGCTGGGATTATTTCGTCAAATCCCTGCCACAGCTAAAGGATTAGGGCGTTGGATAACCTTTACTTTGCATGGGTGCGCGAACGCATCGGCCTGCCGCGCGAGCAGCTTGAAACGACTGCGCCCACCGTCCGGCATTTGATCGCAGAGCTGTCTGCCCGTGAAGAGCGCTACGCCTTGGCGTTTTCTGACCTTAAAAGCCTGCGCGTGGCCTTGGATCAAAAGCTCTCCTCCTTTGACGCGCCCTTGGCCGGGGTGCGCGAAGTGGCGTTTTTTCCGCCCATGACAGGGGGCTGACATGCGCCTGTCGGTGCAAGAGGCGGCCTTTGATCCGGGTGCCGAGTTAAACGCCTTTAGCGCCGCCGTTGCGGGGGCGGGGGCAGTTGTCAGCTTTACCGGCATCGTGCGCGATAGTGACGGCACTTTGCAGGCGATGGAAATCGAACATTATCCCGGCATGACCCAAGCCGCGATTGGCGATATCGCAGCCCAAGCGCAGAGCCGCTGGGGCCTAACCGATGTGCTGGTGATCCACCGCTACGGCAGGCTGGAACCGGGCGCGCAGATCATGATGGTGGCGACAGCGTCCCGCCACCGCGTCGCCGCCTTTGAAGCGGCCGAGTTCCTGATGGACTACCTAAAATCCCGAGCACCGTTCTGGAAAAAGGAAATCGGTCATGACGCGGCCGCATGGGTGGCCGCCAAGGACGATGACGAGGCGGCACTGGGGCGCTGGTAGGAAAGTATACCCGAAAAAAAGCTGACGCAGCGGGTCACATATTTTTGCGCAAAATCAACAAATTAATTCTAAATAACAGCATTTTTAGGGGCATTTTTGCATAAGTCACCCTTCAGGAAAGATAGCCTCTTTCCGCTTCATTATCAGCCCACACGAACCATCTCGGCGGTGCAGAGGGCTGAGAAGCGGTTCATCCGTGCGATGCGGATCTGGATTTCGGCCGTCTGGCTGTCGGGGTGCCTTGCACCGATGCGCTCGCCGAAGGCTTTCAGGCACCGCAGCTTCGCCTCGATCCGGCTCTGGACGTGATATCCGGTCCAGCGTTTGCACAAGGCCCGGCCGTCGCGCCGCTGCCATAGGTAGAAACACCAACACAGTCTTCAGCGATAGGTGTGAGAGCAGCGCCTTGATTTTAGGTTTGATCGATTATGCCTCGGGGACCTTGATTTTAATCTGGTTTTTCCTGCAGGTCTCGGTGAGAGCGGTTTAAAGCTGGCCGTGGGGTGGTGGTTGGCTTTTTGGATCTCGAGTCGTAGCCGCTGAGAAACTCGACCGTTGCCGTCACAGCCCCCCACCCAATCTCACTCCGGCATGGGATCGCAGGTCTGGCGAAGATAGGGAAGGTGCGGACGAAGAAACGCTTGAGTATCGTCCGCACGATTGAAAATTATCATAAAAACTGACTTCGTTAAGTCAATATCTTCAAAACCTTGGAGGAGGTTGACTAAAAATCTAAGACCGCATACGTTGAGAATAGAAACAAGCAAAGGAAAAAAGCCGATGAAGTATGTTTTTTGGACGGGATTTTTTATTGCCTTGGCTTTGCCAGCCTATGCTGTTCCTTTTGTACCAGAAGTATCCTCAAACGGGAGTATTTCTGCCGCAACGGTGATCTTTGGTTTTATGATTTGGGTCATTGAGCGTCGGAAGCGCATGTGATCGCGCAGATCAGCCAAACTATGAACGGCAACAGTGGGCGGCGGATCTTCGCCGCCTTATGTTTGATTTGCGTGGTCGTTCTGCCAAACTGGTGGCTGTACGCTCTGGATGGGCAGGGGCTCCTTGGCACCGTACCCGCGTCTTTTTGCCTAACATATGTCGGTAATGATGCCAGCTGTGAGGTAATTTCTAAAGTCCTCCCGATTGCGTTCCTGTTTTCTGCGATGATCGCTGCATTGTTGGCAGCGGGCAAACTTCCCTTGGTGAGAGGTCTGTTCAGATCAAGCAGCAACACGCCTCTGCGCCCCATTTGGGCCATAGCGGTCGTGGCAGGTTCATTTCTATTTATGATCCCGGCCCTGACGGCATCACGCATGCCGTCCTCGGCGACGACCATGCTCGTGCTGGCCTGTTGGGTTCCTGCTTTAGTGGCCATGACGGTCGGGTTCACGCAAACCTTTTATCGTAGAAATCAGACGATCGGCCCCGCACTTGAACTAATTGGGTTGCTTCTTATATCCACATGCGTCGTCTTTTTCGCTGCTAAAATCGGCAACCTTCTTTGGCTCGAAGAAAATTGGGTAAAGGCGACGCTGATCGCCGTAAACTGGCTTGCAACAGCACTTGGCGAGCAAGTCAGCTATAATGTAACCCTGAGTCAGATCACGATCGGGAATTTTTCATCGGAAGTTGGGGGTCCATGCGCAGGACTTTATGGTATCGTGTTTAACGTCGGGGCAGCGATTGCCTTCGCTGTCTTGATGCAACCGCGGATATCGATTTTTCGGGTTATTCTGGTTCTGCCCATCATTGCCTTGGCCAGCTGGTTGTTGAATATCTTGCGCATCACACTTCTGTTTGTGATTGGTGCGCATTATTCCCCTGACCTCGCAGTTGGAGGGTTTCACACCAACGCCGGGTGGCTCATGTTCACGGGCCTTTCCGTGGTCGTTTTCCTTACAATCGACCGGATCGAAGTCTTCCACAAAAGGGCCTACCGAACAAGCCCATCACCAATCGCTCCAAATCGCCATGATGACCTTTCAGCGATGACGTTGCCGTTCTTGCTATTCCTATTGACGTCACTGATCGTTCCAGCCCTCACGCTGACACCCGAACGGCTTTACCCATTTCGTGCAGTCATCCTTGCTGCTGCGCTGCTATACTTTGCACCCGCCCTGCCAAAGTTGAAGATAGGTAAACCTATTCAATCTGCCGGCGCTGGTCTTCTCATTGCTGTCCTTTGGCTAGCATTCGGTGAAGGGCAGCAGCCTAGGCCTGGTTTTGAAAACCCTCCC
>JBAXLX010000182.1:0-7037 GCA_037134595.1 Pseudomonadota bacterium | reverse complement strand
GCCGATCTCGTTGCAGGTGGTCAGGGCATAGACATCGCCCACCACCTGATCGGGTTCGCGCACATTCGCGCGGATAATGGCGATCAGCGTGGCATCCAAGCGGCCCTTGTCGATCAGCTTCAGGGCGGGGATATAGAGACCCTCTTCATAGACCGAATTCCCATCGGCCCCAAAGCCGCGCCCGCCGATGTCGACGATATGCGCGGTGCAGGCGAAAAAGCCGACATGGCGGCCTTTGTGGAACGATGGGGTGCACACGGTGATGTCGTGCAGATGCCCCGTGCCCTCCCACGGGTCGTTGGTGATATAGACATCGCCTTCCGCCAGATTGTCCGGCCCGATGCGGCGGATGAAATGGGCCACAGCATCGGCCATGGCGTTCACATGGCCCGGCGTGCCCGTGACCGCTTGGGCCAGCATCTGGCCTTCCGCATTATAGACCCCCGCCGACAAATCCCCCGCCTCGCGCACCGAGGTGGAAAAGGCCGTGCGCACCAGCGCTTGGGCCTGTTCCTCGACGATCGAGATCAGGCGGTTCCACATCACTTGGTAAACCACTTGCGAGCGTGCCATGTCAGACCCCCTTACCCGTGATGTCGATACAGCCATCGCCCAAAATCCGCGCTTGGCGCGAGACGGGCAGAACGGTTGTGGTTTCCTCTTCCGTGATCAGCGCGGGGCCTTGCAGCTTTGACCCGTGGGGCAGGGCCGCGCGGTCATAAATCGCCGCAGGGTGCGCGGTGCCCAAAGCCGCATCAAACACCTGCCGCTGGCCGGTCGAGACGGGGACAGGTTGGGGTAAGACCTCTGGCAGATCCTCGACCGCGGCGGTGGCGGTATAGGCGTTCACCGACCAGACCGTGATTTCCACCGCCATGCCCGCCACGGTGCGGCCAAAAAGCGTGGTGTAGTCTTGCTCGAACCGCTGCAAGAACACGGCCGGATCGGCTTGTTCGGCTTGGGCGGGGGTCAGGGGGACAGGAATTTCCCAGCCCTGTCCTTTGTAGCGCATATAGACTTTGAAATCAGCCTTGATCGGGGCATCTGGCGCACAGGTGCGCACGAACTTTGTCGCCTCGCTTTGCATCTCGGCAAAAAGGGCGCGCACGGCTTGGGCGTCAAAGCCAGCATGGGGCATGAACTGCGTGCGGTTGGATTCAAAGCTGAAAGGCGCGCGCAAAAAGCCAATGGCAGAGCCGACACCCGCCCCCTGCGGGATCAAACAGCGCGCCACCCCCAGCTTTTCGCACAAGCGCCCCGCGTGCAGGGGGGCAGCACCGCCAAAGGCGATCATGGTATAGGTCGACAAATCCTCGCCATTTTCCACCGCATGCACGCGGGCGGCGTTGGCCATGTTTTCATCCACCACTTCGGCAAGGCCCCACGCCGCCTCAACCGTGGGCATGCCAAGGGGCTGGCAAAGGGCTTGGTCCAAGGCATGGGCTGCGGCGGCGGTGTTCAGCGGGATGGTGCCGCCTGCGAACGTGTCAGGGTCCAGCTTTCCCAAGATCAGATCGGCATCGGTGACGGCAGGGTGCATTCCCCCCCGACCGTAGCAGGCAGGTCCGGGTTCTGACCCCGCACTTTGCGGCCCCACACGGATCTGGTTCATCCCATCCACCCGCGCCAAAGACCCGCCACCTGCCCCGATTTCCACCATGTCGATCACGGGAATGGAAATCGGCATGCCAGAGCCCTTCTTGAACCGGTAGCTGCGCGCCACTTCAAAGACCCGCGCCGTTTTGGGCTTATGCCCGCGGATCAGGCAGATCTTCGCCGTGGTCCCGCCCATGTCAAACGACAGCACCTTGTCCAGCCCATGGCGTGCCGCAATGCCCGCCGCAAAGACCGCCCCACCTGCGGGGCCAGATTCCACCAGCCGCACCGGAAATTCCGCCGCACTTTGCAGCGAGATGATCCCCCCGCCGGAATGCATCAGAAAGATCGGACAAGTGGCCCCTTCTGCGGCCAAGCGTTCGGCCAGCCGGTCCAGATAGGATGTCATCAAGGGCTTAATATAGGCATTGGCGACCGTGGTGGTGAAGCGTTCATATTCGCGCATCTGGGGCGAGACTTCGCACGACAGCGAGATCATCACCCCCGGCAGGCGCTCTTCCAGCACCGAGCGGATCAGGCGTTCATGGGCGGGGTTGGCATAGGAATGCAAAAGCCCCACAGCGATGCTTTGATAGCCCGCCTCGCGCAAAGTGTCGGTGAGCGTTTCCACTTCGGCACGCTCCAACGCGATCAGCACATCGCCGCGCGCGCCGATCCGTTCGGCCACGGTGTAACGGCGATTGCGCGGCAATAGGGGGTCGGGCAGGGACAGGTTCAGATCGTACTGTTCAAACCGGCTTTCCGAGCGCATTTCGATCACATCGCGAAAGCCCTGCGTGGTGATCAGCGCCGTCTTGGCCCCGCGCCGTTCGATCAGGGCGTTGGTGGCAAGGGTGGTGCCGTGGATGATCTGGGTCAGCTCAGACGCCGCAATCCCCGCTTTGGCGCAGACACGGTGCAGGCCCTGCACAATGGCCTCTTCCGGTGCCGCGTAGGTCGTCAAGACCTTGGTGGAATGGCGCTGGCCTGCGACATCCAGCACCACATCGGTAAAGGTGCCGCCGATATCCACCCCTAGTCGCGCCGCTTGGGCCATGGTTGTCTCCCTGATTTGACCGGCAGGCTAGACCATCGGCGCGGCGGGAAACACCCTTTACGGTCGGTGTTATCCGTCAATCTTGGGCGGTGGCCCCAACGAGCGCAGCGCACCCCTTGTGGCCTTGGCCACCGGCTCAATCGTGTCGCGCAAAATCGCGATGCGGTCAAAGCGGGCGGGGTCGCTGGCCAGACTGGCGCGCAGCGCTGCGCCAAAGGCTTGGCGCAGTTCGGTGCCGATGTTGAATTTGCAGACAGTGGTGTCAGCGGCCAATTGCGCGCGCAGCGCATGGTCAAGCCCCGACCCGCCGTGCAGCACAAGCGGCAGCGCGGGGGCCGCCGCCTGAACCGCACGCAGGCGGTGCCAGTCGATCTGGGCGCTGGTGTCGGTCATCAGATGGCTGTTGCCGACAGAAATCGCCAAGGCATCAACGCTGGTTTGCGCAGCAAACCGCGCCACTTCCGCCGGATCGGTGCCAAGCGAGGGCGTGCCGCTGCGCCCCGCCCCTGAGGCATAGCCGACAAAGCCCAACTCACCCTCAACCGCCACGCCCTTTGCATGGGCCATGGCCACCACCTCTGCCGTGCGGGCGATGTTTTCACCCAAGGGCAGCGCAGAGCCGTCATACATAACCGAGGTGAAGCCGCAGGCAATCGCCTCGGCACAAACCGCCAGTGACTCGCCGTGGTCAAGATGGGCCACCACGGGCACGCGGGCGCGGTCGGCCAAGGCGCGAAACATCGCCCCCAGAACGGGCAAGGGCGTATGGGCGCGTGCACCGGGGCCGGCTTGCAAGATCACGGGGCAGCCCTCGGCCTCGGCCGCTTGCACGAAAGCCACAGCGTCTTCCCAGCCCAAAACCACCAGCCCCGCCACAGCGCGGCGCTGGGTCAGGCAGGCCGATAGCACTTGGCTGAGCGATACCAGCGCCATCCCCGCCCCCTATTTGAACTTGGCAATCATATCTTTGATGCCGGGAATGGTGTCGATCTGGTCGGCATGTTCGGGCTGGAAATACTGCACCAAGGGGCGCTGGGTCAGCCCGCCCAAAACGGTGAAGTAATACATCTGATAACCCGGCAGCACGCAGCAGGGATGATAGCCCTGATCAATCGCCACGGTAGACCGGTCCATCAGATGATAGGCATCGCCCGACACCCCCGACTCGCGTTGCAGCATTTGCAGGCCAGACCCGTGAGGGGGATGGAAGCGAAAATTGTAAACCTCGTCATGGCGGGTTTCTAAGGGCAGGCGTTCGGTGTCGTGCTTGTGGCTGGGAAAGCCAGACCACCCACCCGTGCCCACGGTGTAAAGCTCTGACACCAGCAGACGGCCCACGGCAGAGTGGTATTTCTGGCCCAGAATATGCTTGATCTTGCGGTGGGTCTTCGTCTCGTCCGAGCCATATTGCACGGGGTCGATATCGGCGGCACGCACGGCAAAGGCGGGGCGGTAATCGGCAAATTGGGCACCGGCGATGAAGACCTCGGCCTTGGCGGTGCAGGTGATCGTGGCAGGCGCGCCTGAGGGGACATAGACCCCTTCCGGCTCGCCGTCCCAGACATTTGCGCGGCGCTGGCCGATGGCTGCAAAGCTTTGGCTGTCGGTGTCGACCGTCACCGTGCCCGTGGCCGGAACGATGCAGGTTTCATATCCTGCGACCTGCGAGGTGAAGACCTCGCCTGCGTTCAGCGTGACGATGTTCAGGTAGACCAAAGGCACCAAAGCATGGTTTGCCCCGATGATGGCCTGATTGTGGTTGTCATGTGGGGCGATGTGCATGGGTCTCTCCAACTTTGGCCAGAAAAGCGTCAAGGGTTGCGGTTGTGGGGCTGGCAGGGGCGCAGCCGATGCCCGCCACGATCACGGCAGCGGTGGCTGCACCGCGCCGCACGGCGGTTTCCAGCGTGTGGCCTTGGCCAAGCGCGGCCAAAAGCCCGCCCATAAAACCATCGCCTGCGCCCATGGGTTTTAGGGCGGTGACGGCGAAGATGCCGGTTTCAAAGCTGAAATCGGGGGTAAAGGTCACAGACCCCAAAGCGCCGCGTTTGTAGATAGCGATTTTGTCGGAACCCTGCGCCAAGGCGCGGGCATAGGATTGGCCTGCCTCATACCCGCCAGCCATCAGGCCAAATTCATCGTCATTGCCAATGACAATATCGGCCATCTGGGCTGCTTTGTGATAAAATCCCGCCGCTTGCGCGACCGAGGCCCAAGAATAGGCGCGGTGGTCGATATCCAGCACAACCAAGGCCCCCGCCGCTTGCGCCGCAGAGATGGCCGCAAAGGTGGCACTGCGCGACGGCTCGCAGGCCAGTGCCGTGCCTGTCACCACCAAGGCCGCGATGTCCGCATAATTGACCGCGGCCACATCGGATTCGCTCAGCGCGAAATCGGCAGCGCCGTTGCGGTACAGCACCGATTGCGTCTGCACGGGCACCGTTTCCACCACGGCCAGCGAGGTGCGCGCCTCGCCCGCCACAGCGCGGATGTGGGCGGTGTTGACCCCATACCGCTGCAACTCGGCCACGCAATAGCGGCCCACGGCATCGTCGGACACGCAGGTTACCAGCGCGGCCTTGGCCCCCTGCTTGGCCAAGGCCACCGCAATATTGCCCGCCGATCCGCCAATCGCCACCACGTACCGCAGCGCCGCTTCGATCTTGGTGCCGGGCGGGTCGGCGTAAAGGTCCATCCCCACACGGCCCAGCACGACAAAGCGGTTCAGCGCCATACGTTTCCAAATCCGTTGCACGCCTGTTCCCCTGTCATCGAAAGCGGATTGACCTTATCTTGGGCTTTAGGATACCCATTTTGCAACCGGTTGCAAACACCTTCAAGGACAGCCCCCATGCGCGACATCGGAATTGGCATTGTGGGCGGCGGCTATATGGGCAAGGCGCATTCGGTGGCCATGGCGGCGGTGGGGGCGGTGTTCAACACAGCCCTGCGCCCAAGGTTAGAGATGATCTGCGCCACCTCTGAGGCCAGTGCCGAAGGCTACCGCGCCGCTTACGGCTTTGCCCGCGCCACGGGTGATTGGCGGGTGCTGGTCGATGATCCACGGGTGCAGGCGGTGGTCATCGCCTCACCCCAAGAGACCCACCGCGCCATTGCCGAACGCGCCTTTGCCTTGGGCAAGCCGGTGCTGTGCGAAAAGCCGCTGGGGGCCAGCCTTGAGGATGCTGTGGCCATGGTCGCTGCCGCCCAAGCCGCAGGTGTGGCCAATATGGTGGGGTTCAACTACATCCGCACCCCCGCCTCGGCCTATGCGCGCCAATTGGTGCAATCGGGCGCGATCGGCGAGGTGATCTGGTTTCGCGGCGAGCATACCGAGGATTTTGACGCTGACGGCACCAGCCCCGCCAAATGGCGCAACTTCGGTGCGGCCAATGGCACGATGGGCGATCTGGCCCCGCATATGATCAACGCAGCCCTTGCACTGGTCGGGCCGATTGCGCGCCTGACGGCAGATATCGGCACCGTCTACCCCAACCGACCGGGGGCCGAGGGGCGCGCGGTGAATGACGACATCGGCCAGTTTTTGTGCCGCTTTGCCAATGGGGCGATGGGGCATCTAAGCTTTTCGCGCGTGGCATCTGGGCGCAAGATGGGCTATGCCTATGACATCACAGGCACAAAAGGCGCGATCCGCTTTGACCAAGAAGATCAAAACGCCCTGTGGTTGTATCAAGCCCAAGGTGAGGCCGCTCAACGCGGTTTTACCAAAATCCTGACCGGCCCGCTGCACCCCGATTACCTGCCCTTTTGCCAAGGGCCGGGGCATGGCACGGGTTATCAAGACCAGATCATCATCGAAGCGCGCGATTTTCTGCGCGCCATTGAAACCGCAACCCCCGTCTGGCCGACCTTTGCCGATGGGTTAGACGTGTCGCGCATCATCGCCGCAGCCCGCCAGTCGGCGGCTTCCGGCGCTTGGGTCAACTTGGAGGCATCATGATCCGCATCGGCAATGCGCCCTGTTCTTGGGGCGTGGAATTCTCAGACGACCCCCGCAACCCCAGCTGGCGCAAGGTGCTGTCAGACTGCGCGGCGGCGGGGTATAAGGGGATCGAACTGGGCCCCGTGGGCTTTATGCCCGAAGACCCCGCCGTTCTGGCCGATGGCTTGGCCGAGAACGATCTTACGCTGATCGGCGGCGTGGTTTTCCGCCCCTTTCACGATGCGACCAAATGGGACGATGTCTGGGACGGGGCAACCCGCACTTGCAAGGCGCTGGTGGCGCACGGTGCCAAACATCTGGTGCTGATCGATTCCATCTCGCCCCGCCGCGCCCCCGCCGCAGGCCGCGCGGCCGAGGCCGAGCAGATGGACACCCCCGAATGGACCGCCTTTGGCGACCGCATCCGCACCGTGGCCAAGC
>JBAXLX010000181.1:0-7093 GCA_037134595.1 Pseudomonadota bacterium | reverse complement strand
CACGCCAAAATCTTCCTCCGGCCCGCCGGGGTTGTGCGAGGCCGACATGATGATGCCACCGTCGGTTTTATTCAGCCGGATCAAATGGCTGGCCGCCGGTGTTGACAGCAAGGCCCCCTGCCCCACGATCACCCGCGCCGCCCCATTGGCGGCGGCCATCTTCAAGATCACCTGTGCCGCGCGGTCGTTGAAATAGCGCCCGTCGCCGCCCAGAACAAAGGTTTTGCCCGCAGCCCCCACCACATCGAAAATCGACTGGATGAAGTTTTCCAGATAATCTTTCCCCATAAACACCGGCGTTTTCTTACGCAGGCCAGAGGTGCCGGGTTTTTGGCCTGCGATGGGTTGGGTGGCAACGGTGGTCATAGCAGCACTCCTTCGGGGGCGGCGGTGAAGACGAGGACGGCGTTGGCGGGGGCGGTCAGGCCGCTTTGGGCAAGGCAGGGGGCGGCAGTGGGGCAACTGGTATCTAGGATCAACTGCCAGTTTGCTTGGCTTTTGGGCAGGCTTAACGCCTGTTCCGGCCCCGCGTTGAAGACGGCAAAGATCACATCGGGCAGGTCCGGCCCCTCGGCTGCGGCGCGCAGTTCGACACACAGGCAGCGAAAGGCGGGGTCATGCCAATCGTAAGCATCGGGCCTTGCGCCATCGGCGCGGTGCCACAGCACGTCGGGCACCGCGGCACCCGCGCGGTAGCGGCCATGCAGGAACTGGCGCTGGCGCAGCACGGGATGCGCTGCGCGCAGCGCGGTCAGGCGGGCGACAAAGGCCGCAAGGTCGCCGTCGGCCTTGGCCCAGTCGATCCATGTCGTGTCATTGTCTTGGGCATAGGCATTGTTGTTGCCGCCTTGGCTGTGGCCGATCTCGTCGCCAGCCAGCAGCATCGGGGTGCCTTGGGAGAGCATCAGCGTGGCCAACAGGTTGCGCTTGCGTTGATTGCGGGCGGCATTGATGCGCGGGTCGGTCGAGGGGCCTTCGGCGCCTAAATTGTCGGAATGGTTGTCAGAATGGCCATCGCGGTTGTCTTCGCCATTGGCCAGATTGCGCTTGGTGGTAAAGCTGACCAGATCTTGCAGCGTAAAGCCGTCATGCGCGGTGATGAAATTCACCGAAGATGTGGCAGCCCGTCTGCCCCAATCAAACTGCTCGGCACTGCCCAACAGCCGCTTGGCCAGATCGCCCGACATGCCCGCATCGCCGCGCCAATAGCGGCGCAGACCGTCGCGGAACTGGGCGTTCCATTCGGCAAAGGGATGGGGAAAGCGGCCCAGTTGATAGCCATCGGGGCCGATATCCCACGGCTCGGCGATCAATTTTACGCCCGCCAAAACCGGATCTTGCCGCAAGGCTGCAAAAAATGCTGACCCCGCTGCAAAGTCTGGGTCTTGCCGCCCCAGTATCGGGGCCAGATCAAAGCGAAAGCCGTCGATGCCGAAGTCTGTCACCCAATGGCGCAGGCTATCGCTGACAAGGCGCAGCACCATCGGATGCGATAGGTTGACCGTGTTGCCCGTGCCAGACCAATTGGCATAGCGCCGCCCGCCTTCAGTCAGGCGGTAGTAGCTTTCATTGTCAAAGCCGCGAAAGGACAGGGTCGGCCCGATCTCGTCGCCTTCGCCAGTGTGGTTGTAGACCACATCCAAGATCACCTCGATATCAGCGGCGTGCAGCGCCGCGACCATGGCGCGGAATTCGGCACGGGGCGAGCCTGCGGCATAGCGGGCAGCGGGCGTGAAAAAGCCCATCGTGTGATAGCCCCAGTAATTGCGCAGCGCTTTGTCGGCCAAAACCTTGTCGTCAAAAAAGCCCTGCACGGGCAGAAGTTCAACCGCCGTCACCCCAAGTTTGACCAAGTGGTCAATCACCGCCGGATGGCCGACCCCGCCATAGGTGCCGCGCAGGGCGGCAGGCACCGCTGGGTGGCGCATGGTCAGGCCTTTGACATGGGCCTCGTAAATCACCGAATCTGACAGCGGCCTGCGCGGGCCAGTGGGCATGGCGGGCAAATGGCTTTCCTCCACCACCACCGATTTGGGCACGGCAAAGGACAGATCGCCGTCAACGGAGTCGGCCTGATAGCCCAGCACCTCATCCGCCCAGATCAGGCGGCCAGACCATGCCTTGGCATAGGGATCGATCAGCAATTTGTTGGGGTTAAACCGCTGGCCAAGGGCAGGCTGATAGGGGCCATGCACCCGAAAGCCGTAAAGCTGGCCCGCCTCAAGCCCTGCCACATAGCCGTGCCAGATGTCGCCATCGCGCTCGGGCAAGGCAATGCGGGCGGTTTCGCGGATACCGTCAGGGCTGAACAGACACAGGTCAACCGCCTGCGCATGGGCTGAGAAAACGGCAAAGTTCACCCCGTCGCCGGTAACCGTGGCCCCCATCGGATAGGGCCTGCCCGCCGCAACCGACACCCAAGCCAAGGCCCCGGCCAAAGACTCTGGCCGCAAAGTCACCCCCGAATGCCTTCATACAAGGCCACATATTTCGCGGCAGAGGCTGTCCAGCTGACATCTTGCGCCATGGCCCTTTGCTGCACCTTGGCCCACATCGGCTTGTCGGCGTAAAGGGCCGTCAATTGGCGCAAAGCGATGGAAAAGGCCGGCACATCCGTCGGATGAAAGGTGATGCCCGTGGCCACGCCCGCCGACAAGGCCGCCGGATTGGCCGTGATCACGGTATCAGCCAAGCCCCCCACAGCCGAGACCACCGGCAGCGTGCCATAGCGCAGCCCGTACATCTGCGTCAGCCCGCAAGGTTCAAACCGCGAGGGCACCAGCACCGCATCGGCCCCGGCAAACAAACGATGGCTCATGCCCTCGTCATAGCCGATCCGCAGGCCAACCCGTCCGGGAAAGTTCCACGCCAGATCATGCATCTGGCGTTCCAAGACCGAATCCCCCGACCCCAGCACGATCAAGCCGCCGCCATTGGCGATAAATTCCGGGATCACCTGCGGCAAAAGGTCGATGCCCTTCTGGTCGGTCAAGCGGCTGACAACAATGGCCAAGGGACCGGGCACATCGACGTTAAACTCGGCGCAGAGGTTGGCGCGGTTGATGGCCTTGCCGGTCATATCGGCAGCGGAATAGGGCACAGGTTCGGCCTGAGGCGACCAAAGCTGTGTATCCACCCCGTTCAAGATGCCCGACACAACCGAGGCGCGGGCACGAATCACCCCTTCCAGCCCCAACCCCGCCTCTTGCCGCACCAGATCAGAGGCATAGCTGGGCGAAACCGCCGTGATCCGATCGCAGGTGACAAGCCCGGCCTTCAGGCTGGACAGATTGCCGTAATATTCCAAAGCGTCCGGGTAAAACTGATCGCGCGGCAGGCGCAGATCATCTAACTGAGCCGCCCCTGCCCAGCCTTGGAACGAGATGTTGTGAATGGTCATCACCGTGCCCACCCCGCCCCGCCCGCCATATTGCAGATAGGCCGGTGCAAAGCCTGCGTGCCAGTCGTGGCAATGCATCACATCGGGCTTCCACCCATCGCCCGCCCCAAAGCGCGCGACTTTGGCGGCCACCCAAGACAAAGCGGCAAAGCGCTGCGGATTGTCCCACCAATCGCCCCAAGACCCCGAATGCGCGCCATAAGGCCCACCGTCGCGGTCATAAAGATGCGGCGCATCCAGAACCAACAGGTCAATCCCGTCAAGATGGCCCGACAAAACCCGCCCCTCACCGCCCCAAAGATCACCCTCGTACCACACCTCGGCCCAACCGGCGGTGCGCTGGCGAAGGCTGCGGTAGCCGGGCAGCATCACCCGCATATCCCAGCCAAAGGCGGCCAAAGCGGCGGGCAAGGCCCCCACCACATCGGCCAAACCGCCGGTTTTGATAAATGGGACACATTCCGAAGCAACCGAGAGAACCCTGCCTTTGATCTGCACCGCGTCGTCTCCTGTGTCATGGTCCCCAAGCGGGGCGGACTTCGCCTAGCCAAGTTTGGCGGCCCGAGCGTTCAACATATCTTGCGTGATCAAAACGATCCCGCCTTCGCTGCGGCGGAACCATTTGGCATCTTCGTCTGGATCAGCCCCCACCACCAAGCCCTCGGGGATCACCACGCCACGGTCTATCACGCAATTCTTTAAGCTGGCGTGACGATTGACGGTGACATAGGGCAAGACCACAGAATAATCGAGGCTGGAAAAACTATGCGTGCGCACGCCGGTGAACAGCAAAGAATTGCGCACCTCTGACCCCGATACGATGCAATCGCCCGACACCAAGGAGGAAATAGCCGTACCGCGCCGGCCATCTTCGTCATGTATGAACCGCGCGGGGGGAACGATTTCAGCATAGGTCCAAATAGGCCAAGCGTTGTCATAGATATCCAGCTTGGGTTCAAAGGCTGTCAGGTCGATATTGGCCTGCCAAAAGGCGTCAATCGTGCCGACATCGCGCCAATAGGGCTCCGTTTCGCGGCCAGAGGTGACGCAACTGTCAGAAAACTTATGCGCCATGGCTTTGCCACCCGCCACAATTGATGGGATCAGGTCCATGCCAAAATCGTGCTGGCTATTGGGGTCTTCCATATCGCGGATCAAAAGATCGCGCAGGAACGTCCAATCAAAGACATAAATCCCCATCGAAGCCAAAGAATTGGCAGGATCGCCAGGAATCGTCGGCGGGTCTTTGGGTTTTTCCAAGAAAGAGGTGATGCGCATATTGGCGTCGACATGCATCACGCCAAAAGCGCTGGCCTCAGCCTTGGGCACGGTCAGACACCCAATCGTCACATCGGCACCGGTGGACGCATGCTGTTGCAGCATGAGTTCGTAATCCATCTTGTAAATATGGTCACCCGCAAGAACGACCACATATTTAATGCCATAGCTGTCGACGATGTCGATATTTTGGGCCACGGCATCAGCGGTGCCGCGATACCAATTGGTTTCATTCATGCGCTGCGAAGCGGGCAGGATATCCAGATATTCATTCCGCTCGGCCCGCAAAAAACCCCAGCCGCGTTGCATATGGCGAATCAGCGAATGCGCCTTGTACTGTGTCGCAATCGCCATTTTGCGAATGCCCGAATTCAGCGCGTTCGACAGGGCAAAGTCGATGATTCTGGTTTTGCCGCCAAAATACACCGCCGGTTTAGCCCGACTGTTGGTCAATTCCTTCAGGCGTGACCCGCGCCCTCCGGCTAAAATAAAGGCCATCGCTTGGGCAGAAAGCCGCGCGCTGGATTTAGGCTGCATGTCATCCTCCCAAGATATGCGGTCTTTGCCGCCTTTTTACGTCAATCGTGCCGGAAATAGATCGTCGATAGCGGTGGCAAAGTGACCATAGCCGATTGCGTCATGCGGTTGCACGCCACAGGTTCGACATTGAGCCGCCCCATATTGCCACGATTTCCCCCGCCGTACATAGCAGAATCGGTGTTCATAATTTCCGTCCAATGTCCCGTGGCGGGAAGGCCCAACCGCATCCGCCGTTCGACAGGGGTCATGTTGCACACCACGGCAATCATCGGATCGCCGTCTTTTCCCTTGCGCAACCAAGCGTAAGTCGAGCCTTCGGCATTATCCGCCTCGACCCCCTCAAACCCTTCATACCGCGAATCGTTGACATATAGAGACGGATTTTCGCGCAAAACCCGGTTCAAATCGCGGATCAAGGTTTGAACACCGGCATGGGCGGGCAATTCAAGCTGGTGCCAATCCAAGCTTTGATTGTGATTCCACTCAGCCCCTTGCGCAAATTCCTGCCCCATGAACAAGAGTTTTTTGCCCGGATGGCCCCACATAAAACCGTAAAACGCCCGCAGATTGGCGAATTTCTCTTCCGCATTGCCTGGCATTTTACCAAGCATCGACCCTTTGCCATGCACCACTTCGTCATGGCTGATCGGCAAAACAAAGTTCTCTGACCACGCATAAGACGAGGCAAACGTCATCAGATTGTGATTGAATTTGCGAAACAACGGGTCTTTTTTCATATACGCGAGGGTGTCGTTCATCCACCCCATGTTCCACTTAAACCCAAAGCCCAATCCGCCACTCTCCACCGGCCGCGTCACCCCGGGAAAGGTCGAGGATTCTTCCGCCACCGTCATAATTCCGGGAACCTGTCCGTAGCAAATCGTATTGGTGCGTTGCAGGGCGGCAATCACCTCGTAATTCTCGCGCCCTCCGTCCTTATTGGGAATCCACTGGCCCGCCTCGCGGCTAAAATCGCGGTAAAGCATTGATGCCACGGCGTCCACACGCATCCCGTCCACATGGTATTCTTCCAACCAATACAGCGCATTCGAGATCAGGTAATTCGACACCTCAATCCGGCCGTAATTATAGATCAACGTGTTCCAATCAGGGTGGAACCCCTGACGCGGGTCTTCGTGTTCGTACAAGGCAGTGCCGTCGAAATGGCCCAAGCCATGAGCATCGGTGGGAAAATGGCCGGGCACCCAATCAATTAAAATACCAATGCCTTTAAGATGCGCCGCCTCGACCAAGGCGCGAAATTCCTGCGGCGTGCCGTGTCGGATGGTGGGGGCGAAAAGACCCACCGGCTGGTAGCCCCAAGATCCATCAAACGGGTATTCGGAAACCGGCAAGACCTCGATATGGGTGAACCCCATATCGGCCACGTAATCAACCAACTGGTCGGCCAATTCCAAATACGACAGCATCCGATTGCCCGGCGCGCGTTTCCAAGACCCGAGATGCACCTCATAAATCGTGATGGGCGATTCAAGCGTCTGTTTGTCTTGGCGGCTTTCCATCCACGCCTGATCGGCCCAATCGCGCGGCGAAATATCGCGCACGACACTGGCATTGGCGGGCGGATGTTCCGACCCAAAGCCTACCGGATCGGCTTTTAACGGCAAAATCACGCTGTTATGCAGGCGGATTTCGTATTTGTAGCTCATCCCCTCTTTCAGGCCGGGGACAAAAATCTCCCAGACCTAAAGATGTCAAAACAATAATCTTATAGAGCTTAATGACTTTGGTTTATGTTTTGATGGTATCTGACGTGAAATCAATATAAGACTAAAGCAAAAGTTAATTTTATAGTTTCGATTTAACAGGGATCATTATATGACCATGATAAACAGCACAAAAATGAACAGAATC
>JBAXLX010000180.1:0-7198 GCA_037134595.1 Pseudomonadota bacterium | reverse complement strand
CCGCCCTTGTCAAAATCGGCGTAGTAGTTGACTTGGTTGCGCAGGTTATCCAGCGCTTGCCGGAAGGCGCGGTCGGGCACCTCGTACCCCTGCGCCTTAGCACGCGACAAAAAGTCGGTGACATAGGCGTCCAGCCACATATCGCCCGACATCGGGACCCACAGCCCGAAGGCACCCGAGGCGTCTTGGTTGGTCAGCACATCGGCAATCGCTTGGGTCACGCGGCCTTGGATGTCCTGGGCACCGGGCAGGTCCAGCGCTTGGGCCACTTGGTCAAAGTACAGCAAAGGCATGGCCTTAGAGGTGATTTGTTCGGTGCAGCCATAGGGATAGGCATCCAGCGCCGCCATAACCCCCGGCGCGTTTAGCCGCGCAATCGGGCCAATCGCCATGACTGCCTTGGCCGAGGTGGGCGACAGCCCTGCAAAGACATTGCTGTCAAAGGTAAAGCTTTGCCCCTTGGCCAGATCAAAACGGCTGACGCGGGCAATCATCGGGTCATTCACCTGCACCGGCAGGGTCAAGTCCTTGGTCAAAACCTTGCCATCGGGCGTGGTGAGCGTGACTTCCACCATCTGTAAGCCCAGCGCATCGGCGGTGACAGGCACCTCGACCACGGCAGAGCCTTTGTCGGTCAGCGTCACGCTGTCAGGCACATCGCCAAGGATCAGCCCGGACGATGTCACACTCAGCCCCATGTCCCCCGCAGGACCCATAGCATGGACAATTTCCAGCCGCAGGCGGCTTTCATCGCCCGGTTGCAAAAAGCGCGGCAGGCTGGCGGTCACCACAACCGGATCGCGCACCAGCACATCGGTGCTGGCTTGGCCCACGCCGCGCTTGCTCCACGCCACGGCCATGACTTTGACGGTGCCGTTAAAGGCGGGCAGATCAAAGCTGATGTGGGCATAGCCATCCGCATCCACCTGCACGGGGCCTGCGAAATTGGCGACGAGTTGCTCTGTCGGCGGCGGGGCTTGCAGGCGGGCATTGGCCCCCGCATCGCCGCCAGAGCGCACCTCGCCCTGCGCGCCGTTCAGCCCGTCAATCAAGCGTCCGTAGAGGTCACGCAGGCCCACGCCCAGCTTGCGCTGGCCGAAGTAATGGCCTTGCGGATCGGGCGGGGTATAGCCTGTCAGGTTCAAGATGCCGACATCGACGGCCGCGACGGTGACATAGGCTTCATCGCCTTGGGCAACACCGTCCACCTTGACGGCGATGTCGATGGGGCCGCGCGGTGCAGCCTCGGGCGCTGTTTCGATGGTGGCGGTCAGAGCGCGGGTGCCCGGATCAATCTTGGCATAGGCCAGACCCAAGGCCCGCGCCGGATTGCGGCCTGCGGCCACATCCATCGGGCGCAATACCTCTGCGGTGACATAGGCACCCGTTCCCCAGTCATCCGTCACGGGCACGGGGATCAGGTTTTCACCCTCGGTCACGGGCACTTCGATATGCGAGACGACCGCGTTGGACAGGACCGTCACAAGCGCGGTTCCCGCCGCACGCGGCACGATCCGCAGCATGGCGGTATCGCCCACGGCGTAGCTGGGCTTATCCAGCGACAGGGGAAGGCTGTCGGGCGTCGAGGTCACATCGGCAGGCGCATACCAGCCCGCGTAGAATTTGACAGAACTGACCGCCGCCTGACCGTCGCTGCGCGTCACGCTCAGCTCATATTCTCCCCACGTCACGGGGGCTGCAATCTCGGACGGGCCGCGGGCGCTCAGCTTGGCCTCGCCTTCGCCCATGCGGGTGCGCGTGGTGACGGGCTGCCAGTTCCAACTGCCGTTGATCTGGTACCACTGGTACGTGGTGTCGATCCGCGTCAACTCCCAATGAACCGCCATCGCGGTGGCGTGTTCGTCTGTACCAACCCCCACCAGATCGAAACGCGCCTCGGCGTTTTCTGCGACCACCCCGTCAAACATCGGCTTGATGCCGATCATGGCCGTACTTGGGGCCAAGGGCTTGGTCACTTTGCGCTCGACCGGACGGCCGGAGCCTTCGGAAACGCGGGTGACAAAGACCGCCTCTAGCGGGCGCAACGGGTCTTGCACCTGCGGCAGGGCGGCGTTGATAACCGCATGACCCGCAGCATCGGTGCGCGCGCCGGCAAAGGCGGTGATCTGCATGTCAAACGACGCGTCAAACCGGCCAAAGCTGTACGCCGGCCAAGCCTGCACCCCTTGCGCCGCCCGCAGCATCACTTCGCCTTCAACCGCCAGATCGGCGGCAGGCGCCCCGAAGAGATAGGCGGCATCGACAGACACTTGCGGCACAGCCCCCAAAGTCAGGGGCGCGTCATCAAGCCCAAGTTTCACATCGATGCGCTCGGGCAAGAAATCCTCAACCAAGAACGACTTGGCACTGAGCGCCGGCGCATCAAGGTCGGAGTAAACCGACAGGCTCCAGCGCCCGCGCGGGGCGGTGTCAGCAATGGGAAAGTCAAAGACATGCCCGCCCGCGCCCGCATCGTCGGCCAAGGCGCGGACATATTCCACCCCGTCAGGCCGTGTCAGAATGCCCGTGAGCGGCAATCCGGTGATGGCGGCCTGCTGGGCATCGCGCGTCAAGGCCGTGGCGTGCACGGTTTCACCCGCGCGGTAGGCGCCGCGGTCGGTGGTCAGAAAGACATCGACAGGCGGCGGGGCCTCTGCCCCTTCGACACCGCGATCAGACAGGTCAAATTCAGGGTCGGTCAGCGACAAAAAGGCCTGATCCGTCTCGCCATCGCGCGCCACGATCATCGCGGGGGCGGCGCTGCCCATGCCGTGGATAAATCCCGCGTCAAACAGCGCGTGGCCTTGGTCGTCGGTGGTGGCCGTGCCCAGCACCTCGTTGGCAGAGGACAAAAGCTGCACGTCAACACCGGCTTTTGGCATGGCATCGCCCAAAGCATGGACAAAAACATGCAACCCATCGACCCCGCTCATCGTCGTCAGACCCAAATCTGACACGACAAACCACTGCCAACTGGCCACGCCGTAAGGATCGGCATGGGGTACCGTGGCGCGCAGGGCGTAGATGCCCGCCGGTTGGCCTGCAATGGCCTCGTCCAGCGGCAAGCGGGTGGTGATATCTTGGTTGATATCCGCCCCAACCGTGGCCGTACCAGACCAAAGCTTGCTGCCGACTTTGGCTTTAAAATCTTGCTCTTGATAAAAATACATCGGCTGGTTGAAGTAGCTGTCTTGCAGCGAACGCAGCAGGTTGCGGTCTGTGACCTTCCACAACTCCAGATCCAGCGTGCCGGTATTCACCGTCACCACCGGAATAGAGGCGGTCCCCGTGCGGGGCAAAACATAGCCGCGTCCGGCAAAATGCACGCTGGGCGCACGGTCGCGGATATAGGCCGAGATGGTGACGCCGTGCAGCAGCGTCTCGCCCGTGGCGGCGGGCAGGCCCTTGCGGAAGGTCAGTTTGTAGCCCGTGCCATAAGAAATGCCCTCGACACACAACTGCCGCGCCCCATCAAGGGCCACCGACAAACCCGGTTCGGGCAGTTTGACGAAAGAAGCGTAATCCACCCCCGTCGCCACCAAATCTTCCGAAAAGCTTACACAGACGCGCGGGCGGTTGGTTTCGGTCTGCACCTGATTGTCCAGCACGCGAAAGCCGTATTTGCCCGCAGCATCGTCGAGCATCGCGGCCGTATCGTCACGCGGTTGCAGGCTTTGCGCCAGACGCAGGGCCTGCACCATATCGCGGCCCCGGTCGATACTTTCCAGCGCCTGCGCCATTTGCACCAGAATAGAGTGCTGCAAGGCCGGATCATCCGCGCGCAGATAGGCGTTGATCGTGGCGCGAAAGGCATCGTCGCGCCACGTGGCTGCGTTGTCCTGATCGCCCTGCGCCGCCGCCAGCAAAAGCCGGGCGTATTCCGTCCAGTTTTCGGCCGTATCAGCGACGTTCAGCGCAGCGCCGGTATAGCGAAAGGCGGCAGCAAAATCGCCATTTCCTTCGGCCTCGGCGGCAGAGGCGAGGTGCTCTTCGGCGGTGTAGGCATCGGTCACATGGCGATTGTCCATGTCTGCGGCGATATAGGTCGCGGCAGAGATGTCCCAATCCGGCAGAAAGGTCAGGTCTGCCCGACGAAGACGCGCCAAATCCTCGGCCCCCGGGTCGGCTTGCAACACAACGCCGGAATAGGCCCCGTCAAACGCAACCGGATCACCAGCCCCCTGCTTTAGAAAGCACGAGCCGTTGTTGGTGTTAAAGGTCATCGCCTCGCAAGAGGGGTTGGTCAGACACGCCGTTTCGCAGGCGTTCAGCGTGGTGTCGAAGATCGAGGATAAATCCCCCCCCGGCAGATCGGTATTCTGCGACAGCGACAGCCGTTTTGCAGGAATAAGTTGATCGGCCTGCACCAAACCAGCGCTTGACACCACCAGCCCGAAAGCCAAAATCGCTATGCTGCGTAAAGCCAAGCCAACCATCACACGTCCCCCGTCTATCTGCGCGATAGGGTGACATAATTGCCCCGTTTGATCAAGAAGTCTCACCTTCGTAGCATTAAGACGATCTTCATTATGATACGGAATTATGGTGGATGTGTCAGGGCATCACATCAAAACGCCCTGTGGCAAGACCGCAAGGACGGGCAGGGTTTAAGATGACGTTGTTGGAAGAATTGCAAACAGAGCGGCAGACCAGAACCTTGTCTATCAGCCTGCGGGGCAGTCGGCGCACAGCCCTAGCCACGGATTTAGACGGGCTTGACCTGCGTGTGCAGGACTTGGGCCAGCAGATCGCCCAAGACGGCCCCCTTGTGACGCAAGCCCTGTCTTGGGCACAGGTGCTGACCCATCAGACAGGGCCTGACCTGCGCGCCCAAGCCAAAGCGCACCTTCAAGCGCTTTTGGCAAGCCGCAGACGGCCAGCCGCGCAAAGCTTGATTAAAAATTCTTCCCACACCACCGCCGTGCCGCAGGCTGATTCTGGGCCCGTCAGCGGATTTCTTGCCCGCATAGCCCATGAAATCCGCACACCGTTGCAAGGCGTAGCGGGCTTGGCCCAACTGCTGCGCGAGACCTCTTTGAGCGCAGAGCAACGCCTTTTTGTCGAAACGATCCAATCCTCGGCCAGCGCGGCTTTGGTGATCGCGGACGGCATTCTGGACTGGGCCAAGATCAATGCCGAAAGCCAGAAAATCTTGGCCGAACCATTTGATTTGGAAGTTTTGCTCCAAGAGGTGTCCCTCTTGGTTCTGCCCGCGGCGAGCGCCAAGGGCATCCGTCTGCTGATCGATTACGATCCTTGCCTGCCCGTGCAATTTATCGGCGATGCCGGCCGCGTGCGGCAGGTTTTGACCAATCTTGTCGGCAATGCAGTCAAGTACACGCCACGGGGTCATGTCTTGATCCGCGTGACGGGGACACAGGCGGGGCATGGCCCCCATCACCTGCATATCAGCGTCGAGGACACAGGCGCGGGCATAGCGCCAAAAGACCTTGCCCAAATTTTTGACCCGTTCCATCAGGCCGGCGCGCCGACGGGTCACGGCACGGGCCTTGGTCTTTCGATCGCCAAAGGGCTGGTCGAACAGATGCACGGGTCCATCTGGGTCGATTCCGAACCCGGTCGCGGCACAAGTTTTGGCCTGCGCTTGCCGTTGCTCGCAGCTGGGGTGCCCACCATAACCCTGCCGCCCTTAAACCTGCGCCGCGTGCTGGTGGTCGACGAGAACCCGCTTGGCCGGTCGATTTTGGAAGGTCAACTGCGCCCCTTGGGAATCGCGGCGACGCTTTGCTCTTCGACCGGCGAAGCGGTGGATATTTTAAAACAAGATCAAGGCTTTGACGCTGTTTTGATCAATCAGTCCTTGGGCGGGGACCCTGCCCTTGGTTTAGATGAGCAGATCAGGGCAGAGGCGGGGGACATGCCGGTGATGCTGCTGTGCGATGATGCCGCCCTACGGCGCGACACACCGCAGGCACAGGGGCTGGCGGCCCTTGTGCAACGCCCTATCTCGCGCAACCGACTTTATCACCACTTTCGCCACCTTCGGGACCCCTTTGTGCCAAAGAGTGCGACCCTTGACCCCAAATCAGGTCAAAGCCGCCCGATGCGGATCTTGGTCGCTGAAGACAACCGCACCAATCAACTGGTGTTTCAAAAGATGGTGCGCGATTTGGCCATTGATTTGGCCTTTGCCAACACGGGGCGGGAAGCGGTTCATTTGGTGCAAAGCTTCAATCCCGATCTGGTTTTCATGGATATCGCCATGCCGGAAATGGATGGATGCGAAGCGGCCGTTGCCATTCGTCAAAGCGAAGCGGGTGGCGCGCGTCTGCCCATCATCGCGCTGACCGCCCATGCCGAGGGGGCAGAGCTTGCCCCCCTTTTGGCCGCAGGGATCGACCGGCGCATGACCAAACCGCTGCAAAAAGCCGCCCTGCGCGATGTCATGATCGAGTTTTGCCCCAAGGCGGCCTATGTTCTACCGCCAAAGGCCGAACTGACGCAGGCGGGGGCTTAGCCCTGCTGCAAAATCTCTAGAAAGGCCGCGCCAAACCGTTCGACCTTTTGCGCCCCCATCCCTTGCACATCGGCCAATTCGTCAAGGCTGGCGGGGCGGCGCTCGGCGATTTGGCGCAGGGTGGAATGGGTGCAAGACAGGTACTTGCCTGTGCCGTCCTCGCCGCGCGACAGGGCCAATTGCGCTTCGGCCAAGCGGTCAAACAGGGGGGCTGCAGCACTTCCGGCGAGTTTGCGGCGGGCGGGATGTTCAGGTTCGGGGCGGGCACCCAAGATCACCTCTAAAAACGCCTGCCCGTAGCTTTCCAGCTTACGGGCACCGATGCCGTTGATACCGATCATCTGATCCAGCGTTTGCGGGCGCTTTTCGGCCATTTCGATCAGGGTCTTGTCGGGAAAGACCACATAGGCGGGCACGCCCTGCGCCTCGGCCAGATGGCGGCGTTTGGCTTTGAGCGCGGTCAGAAGGGCGACATCTTCTTCGTCCACCTGACCGCGCGCAATGTTGCGGTCGCCTTTTTGGGCCTTTTCCACCGTATCGGCGCGTAAGGTTATAGCTTGCAGCCCTTTCAGAATGGGCAAGGCCGCGTCGGTCATGCGCAAAGCGCCGAAGCGTTCGGCATCCGGGCGCACCAGATCGCGGCCCATCATCTGGCGAAACACCGCCGCCCACGCCAGTTTCGACAGATCACGCCCAACGGCAAAGGTGGGCAATTGGTCA
>JBAXLX010000179.1:0-7265 GCA_037134595.1 Pseudomonadota bacterium | reverse complement strand
TGTTAAAGGCGGCGGGGTGGATCGAGGATTTGAACATCTATTCCATCGGCGGCTTGGTGCTGGTTTATTCCTATTTTCAAATCTGCCTTGGCATTTTGGTGATCTTCCCCAGCCTGTCGGCCATCACGGTCGAGATTGAAGAGGCGGCGCGTTTGCTGGGCGTGTCGCGCGTCACCTTTTGGCGGCGCATTGGGCTGCCGATCTTGGCCCCCAGCCTGATCGGGGCTGCGGTTTTGCTTTTTGCCAATGCTATGGGCACCTATGCCACGGCCTTTGCGCTGGCGGGGGGGAATGCCGCTTTGGTGACGATCCACATTGGCGAGTTGGTGGCGGGCGATGTGTTTTCTGACCCGAACCTTGCGGATGCCTTGTCGATGATCTTGGTCGTCACCTTGGTGGTGCCGATCTTGGTGGAACAGCTTTGGTTCAAGCGCAGGGGGCGTCATGCGGCTTGATCCTTTGCGCCTTGGGCTTTTGGCGGTGCTATTTGGTGTTTTGTTCCTGCCCATTGTGGCGGTGGGGCTGAATGCCTTTGCCGTTGAATGGGCGGGGTCTGTGCTGCCGGTGGGCTATACGTGGGGCTGGTTCGCCCAGATGGTCACCGACCCGCGTTTTGGTCAGGCGGTGGGCAATTCGCTGATCTTGGCGCTGGGGTCGCTGCTGGCGTCGTCGCTCACCTGCGTGCCTGCGATATTGGCGGCGCATTGCTATTATCCCAAACTGGATCGGCTGTTGGGCGGCTTGGTCGTGCTGCCCTATGCCGTGCCGGGGATTGTGATGGCCTTGGGCCTGCTGCGGCTTTATGCGGGCAATTACGGCATTGTGCTGACGGGCAGCCCTTGGCTGTTGATCTTTGGCTATATCCCGCTGGGCGCATCGCTTTATTATATGCCGATGAAAAGCAGCCTCAACGCCTTGGCGGTGCAAGACTTGCTAGAGGCGGGGTATTTGCTGGGTGTCGGCGACCTAAAGCTGCAATGGCGGGTGATTTTGCCCTGTGTGCGCCAAGGTGTGGTGATTGGCTTGATCTTGAACTTTACGCTGGTGATCAGCGAATTTGTCTATGCCAACCTGCTGGTGGGCGGGCTTTTTCCGACCATGCAAATCTTGATGTATGTCTTGCGCGGCGGGTCGGGGCATCTGCTGTCGGTGCTGATCATGGTCTATTTTGTGATTGTGCTGATCGCCACCACTCTTGTCAGCCTCATTGTCATGCGCCGAAAGGAAGCCATATGAGCTTTGTCCAAATCCGCGACTTGTCCAAGAAGTTTGGCGAAACAGCGGTTTTTGCCGATATCGCGATGACGATTGAACAGGGCGAAGTCTGCGTTTTGGTCGGGCCTTCGGGCTGTGGCAAGACCACTTTGTTGCGGGTGATGGCAGGGCTGGCGCAGCCCGATACAGGCAGCATTCGCATCGCGGGGCGCGATGTGCTAGGCTTGGCCCCGCATCAGCGCGGCATTGCCATGGTGTTTCAAAACTATGCGCTTTTTCCCAATATGACCGTGGCGCAAAACATCTCTTTCGCTTTGGAACAACAGGGCAAGCGCGGGGCCGATCTGGCGCAGCGCGTGGCCGCGATGATTGACCTGATGGAGCTTGGCCCCCGCGCCAATGCCCGCCCTGCCGCGCTGTCGGGCGGGCAAAAACAGCGCGTGGCTTTGGCGCGCGCTTTGGCCCTTGAACCGCAACTGCTGCTGCTGGATGAACCCCTCTCGGCCCTAGATGCGCAGATCCGCAAACGGCTTCAGGTGGAATTCAAACGCCTGCAAGCCCGCATCGGCTTTACCGCCGTGTTTGTCACCCATGACCAAGAAGAAGCCTTGATCCTTGGCGACCGCATCGCTGTGATGCAATCGGGCCGCATCCTGCAATCCGGCGCCCCGCATGAAGTGTACGGCGCCCCCGCCAGCCGCGCTGTGGCGGGGTTTATTGGCAATATCAATATACTAGAGCCTCAAACCGTGCGCCACGTCTTCGGCCAAACCACCCAAGACGCTTGGGCGCTGCATCCTGAAACCATCAGCCTGTCGCCCACGCCGGACGCCGCCAAGATCACTGCCCAAGGCGAAATCACCGACCGGCTGCCGTTGGGGTCAACCGTGCGCTATAGCGTGCTGGTGCAAGACGTGTCGCTGAGCGTCGATGTCCTTAGCCGCCCCAGCCTGCCGCCCTTGGCCATGGGCACCCGCGTGTTTGTCGAGGTTAATCCCGCTGATGTCCGGCTGTTGACCGACTGACGGACGCGGGGCGGCGCGGGCGCTGGGCTGTCATTCAAGCCTCATGCAAGCGACACGTGGCTGTCATTCGGCTTTGCTACGATGGCCTCCAGCACAACCTAGGAGAGTGACATGACCAGCCCCATTATCGGTGCCGCGCTGACCAATGCCGAATTGGCAATTTATCAATCTTGGATTTTAGAGAAAGACCGCGATCTGGAACTGCAAAGCTTTGTCGGCGGCGCGGTTCTGGACGATGACTGGACCCCCTTGGCAGAAGAGGTCAAGCGCCTGCTGGTCGGCTACAAGGGCCGCATGGGCATTCACGGCCCGTTCTGGGGCTTTACCATCGACACGCCAGACCCTTTGGTGCGTGCCGTGGTGCAAAAGCGCTTGGGACAGGGCTTGGACGTTTGCGCCGCTGTTGGTGGAACGCATATGGTTGTCCATTCCCCCTTCACAACGTGGGATTACAATAACCTTGACGGCTACACCGGTGCCCGTGACCGGATGTTGACCTCGGTCCATGACGTGATGGCCCCCATCGTCAAGCGCGCCGAAACCTTGGGCGTGACGCTGGTTTTGGAAAACATCGAAGACATCAACCCCGCCGACCGCAAAGAGCTATGCCAAAGCTTTGGCAGCACCGCCTTTCAGGTGTCAATCGACACGGGCCACGCGCAATATGCGCATGGGTCGACCGGCGCGCCGCCGGTGGATTACTTTGTCCGCTCGGCCGGTGATATGCTGGCCCATGTGCACCTGCAAGACGCCGATGGCCATGCCGACCGGCATTGGCAGATAGGGCAAGGCAACATCCTGTGGCCGTCGGTTTTTGCCGCGATTGCTGCCTTGTCGGTCAAACCGCGCCTGATTTTGGAACTAGCGGATAAGGACTGCATCCCCGCCTCGATGGCCTATCTGGAAGCACAAGGATTGGGACAATGAGCGATACTTTAAAATTTGTGGTGATGAGCGACCTGCATCTGGTGCGCGAGGGTCAAACCTCGATGACGCTGGACACAGCCGCACGGCTTGAAGCCGCCGTGGCCTGCGTGAATGCGCGTTATGCGGATGCCGATTTTGTCATCATCGCGGGCGATCTGGCCGATGAGGGCGAGGCGGAAGCCTACGAGCGGCTGAAAGCCATCACGGCGGGCATCACTGTTCCGACCTATATCACCTTGGGCAACCACGATGACCGCCCGACCTATCTGAATGTCTTTGGCGCGCACCACGCCGACGAGACGGGCAAGATCAACCATGTGATCGACGCCAAGGGCTACCGCGTCATCGTGCTGGATTCGTCCGAACCCGGTCGGGTCGACGGGGTTCTAAGCGCCCACCAGTTGGACTGGCTGACCGCCCGCTTGGCCGAAGCCGCTGACCGCCCCGTGATCGTGGTGCTGCATCACAACGCCAACGCGCTGCATATCTCTGCCGATTCGATCAAGATGCATGACGATGCGCCCTTTATCGCGGCACTCAAAACCCACGGCGACATTCGTCAGGTGATTGCAGGCCATGTCCACCTGACCTCGACCGCGATCTATCACGGGTTGCCCTTTACCACGCTGGCGGGCGGGCATTATTCGGTGAGTTTCAACGCCGATCAGCCGACAGAGCAGTTCAAAAGCCTGACCGGACCGGGGCAAATGGCGGTGGTTTTGGGCACACCCCATGCCACGACCGTGCTGTTTGAAGATTTCATCGACGCCAACGCCGTGATCGGCCTGCACGATCCCGACTAAGCCCAAAGCCACAGGTTGGGCCACACGCTGGAGTTGTGGCCCAACCGTTAAGAACTTGTTGCAACCCTGAAACATTCCCGATTCCAAACCTTCGCGCAAGTGTCCGCACCCTGACACAAGCCCCCCGTATCACGCAAAAGCGCCCGGAATTCTGCGGGACGTCCAAATTGGAGAACGAAGATGAACAAGACCTATCCGGCGCTCGCCGCGCTGGCGTTGGCCTTCTGTGCCACCACCGCCTCCGCCGACAAGATCAAGTTTGACTACTGGTATGGCCTGTCGGGCGATCTCGGTGCAACCCTTGCCGAGACCTGCAACCGCTTCAACGCAAGCCAAGACAAGTACGAAGCTGTCTGCACCGGCTATGATGGCTACGAACTGGTTGTCCAGTCGGCCATCGCTGCATTCCGCGCTGGCAAAGCCCCGGCTTTGCTGCAGTCGTTTGATGCCGGCACCGCTGACCTGATGATGTCGGGCCAGTTCTACGCCGTCACCCAGATGATGAAAGACTACAACATCGAGATCAACTGGGCCGACTACTTCCCCGGTATCGCCAACTACTACGCTTCGTCCAAGGGCGAGCTGTTCTCGATGCCCTTCAACTCGTCGACCGCTGTGATGTATTACAACACAGACGATCTGGCTGCCGTGAACATGCCTGCCCCCACCACTTGGGCAGAATTCGACGCCACTTTGAAGGCGCTGAAGGCCAAGAACCCCGAGAAGTGCTCGTACGGCTACGAACCCTCGGTTTGGGTTGACCTCGAGCAGTATTCCTCGATCAACAACGTGCCCTTGGCCACCAACAACAACGGCTATGATGGTCTGGACACCAAGTACGTCTACAACACCACCTCGGCCGTCAAGCACATGGAAGACATCAAGGGCTGGCTCGACGCTGGTCTGGCAGAGATGAAAGTCTCGGCCGGTGGGATGAACAGCCAAGAAGCTTTCTCGCAGAACATCTGCTCGTTCTTCTTCGGTTCGATCGCCAACCACTCGTCCTTGAACCTCAAGCATGCCGACAACCTGCACTGGGACGTCGCGATGATCCCGACCGAAACCGCTGAGCGTCATAACTCGGTCGTGGGCGGTGCTTCGCTTTGGGTTCTGGCTGGTAAGACGGAAGAAGAATACCGCGGCGTGGCGGAATATCTGAAGTTCATCTCCACCCCTGAATCGATTAAGTTCTGGGTGTCGAACACCGGTTACATCGCTGTGACCAAGTCGGCTTTCGACGCGCTGACCGCTGAAGGCTTCTACTCGGCTGCCCCCTACAAGGGCCGTGAAGTGGCTATCGCTTCCTTGACCGCAACCGAGCCGGGCCCGCTGAACCGCGGCTTCCGTCTGGGGTCGATGATCCAGCACCGCGCTGAGTGGCTGTCGGAAGTGCAAGCTGCCTTGGCTGGTCAGAAGACCGTTCAAGAGGCTTACGACACCTCGGTTGAGCGTGGCAATGCTCTGCTCGAGAAGTTCGCCAAGACCTACGCTGGCAAAACCCTGCCGTGATCTGACGTAACACCGCCCCCTCCGGCCTGTGCCGGAGGGGGTTTTTCGTGGAGGATGACCCATGCGGCGCGCGTATTTCAAGAACAACTGGGTGGCGGCGCTGATGGTGGCCCCACAGCTTATCTTGGTTTTCACCTTTTTCTACTTTCCGACATCCGAGGCGCTGTATTGGGCCTTTACGCTGGAACAGCCTTGGGGCGGCGGCAATACTTGGGTGGGTTTTGACAATTTCGCAGCGATTTTGGGCGACCCCTATTATTGGGATTCTATTTGGGTTTCGATCGTTTATGCGATCGGGTCGACCGCTTTGGCCGTGGGCATCGCTTTGATGCTGGCGATTTTCGCCGACCGGCAACTGGCAGGTTATAAGCTCTACCGCGTGGGGATGATCTGGCCCTATGCCATCGCCGCCCCCGCCGTGGGTTTGGCCTTTCGTTTCATCTTCACGCCCGGCGCGGGCATCATGATGTATGTGAACTTTTTGTTCCCGCATCTGTGGAACCCGGTCGACAATGGACCTCAGGCCATGGCCATGGTCATCATCGCGGGCGCTTGGAAACAGGTGGCTTACAACTTCATCTTCTTTCTCGCCGGCCTGCAATCCATCCCGCGCAGCCTGATCGAGGCCGGCGCGATGGACGGTGCCCGCGTGCTGCGCCGCATGCGCGACATTCAACTGCCCTTGCTGGCGCCGACCTTCTTTTTCGTGCTGGTGATCAACATCACCGACAGTTTCACCGACAGTTTCGGCATCGTCGATACCATGACCGCAGGCGGCCCATCCCGGGCGACCAACCTGATGGTCTATAAAATCTTCAACGACGGCTTTCAGGGCTTGGATTATTCCGGCGCTGCGGCGCAGTCGATCATCTTGATGCTGTTGGTCATCGCGCTGACCTTTGTCCAATTCCGTTACATCGAACGCAAGGTGCACTACACATGATCGAACGCACCCCCATTTTGAACATCGTCACCCATGCCATCTTGGTCTTTGGGCTGTTGCTGCTGCTGTTGCCGATGTATCTGGTGATCGTCGCGGCCTCCCATAGCTTGCAAGACGTGGTGGCCGTGCCCCCCAACCTGCTGCCGGGCGATCAGCTTTGGATCAACCTGCAAGCCGCTTGGGCCAAGGGCCATCTGGGCGAGCGCTTTGTCACCACCTTTATCGTGTCGATGGGGGTCATGACGGGTAAGATCGTTTTGTCCTGCATCACCGCCTTTGGCATCGTTTTCTTTGACCACCGCCTGAAAATGCCGATCTTCTGGCTGATCTTCATCACCTTGATGCTGCCGCTGGAAGTGCGCATCGTGCCAACCTATGCCGTGGCCGCCAATGCCTTTTTGCCCTTCCAAACCCTGCTTGACCTGTCGGGGATCACGTGGCTGGTCAACGCTGTGTCTGGGGTCGAGATCAAGCTGGAATGGAACCTGCTCAACTCTTACGCCGGTCTTATAATGCCCTTGATCGCCACCGCCACGGGCACCTTCCTGTACCGCCAATTCTTCCTGACCATCCCCGAAGAACTGGTCGAAGCCGCCAAGATGGATGGCGCGGGGCCGATGCGCTTTTTGTGGGATGTGCTGATCCCCCTCTCCCGCACCAATATCGCAGCCTTGGCCACGATCATGTTCGTCTATGCGTGGAACCAGTATCTGTGGCCGCTTTTGGTGGTCACAGACCAGTCTTACGCCATGATCGCGGTGGAACTCAGCCGTCTGGTGCCCAAATTCACGGCCACCGGCGGTGAGGTGCCCAAGTGGCACATCGCCATGGCGGGAACCCTGA
>JBAXLX010000178.1:0-7278 GCA_037134595.1 Pseudomonadota bacterium | reverse complement strand
ATCCAATAGGCGGCATCCTCGGCCACCGTGGGGGTGGTGGCGTGGGGGGATGTGAAGCGGGCGAAGTACCACGACGAATCAACAAACGTGTCCATCGTGTCGGTTTCGCGCCGCGCGGGGGCTCCGCACGACGGGCAGGTGCAGTTGCGCCAGGTCGGGTGACGGTCCAGCGGGTTGCCGGGGATGTCAAAGGTCACGTCGTAGGGCAATTCCACCGGCAGATTCGCCTTCTTTTCCGCCACCACCCCGCAGGCATCGCAATGCACCACGGGAATCGGGCAGCCCCAATAGCGTTGGCGCGAAATGCCCCAGTCGCGCAGGCGGTAGTTGGTCACACCGTGGCCAAAGCCAGCCGCCTCGGCATGGGCGATGGCGGCGGTGACAGCCGCTTCGCCGGTTTGCACGGCTGGGCCTGCAAAGCCGCGGATATAATGGACGGGTTCGGATTTCATCGGAACATAGGGTTCGGTAAGCGGGGATTCGACTGCGCCTTCGGCGACGAAGACCGATTTGATCGTCAGGCCGTATTTGGTGGCAAATTCGAAATCGCGCGCATCATGGGCGGGGCAGCCAAAGATCGCGCCCGTGCCGTAATCCATCAGGATGAAATTGGCGATCCAGACGGGCAATTCCACCGACGGGTCCAGCGGATGCTTGACGCGCACCCCCGTGTCAAAGCCGATCTTTTCCGCCGTTTCAATTTCCAGCGCCGAGGTGCCGCCTTTGCGGCAAAGCGCGGTAAAGGCGGCAACTTTGGGGTCTGATTCCAGCGCCTTGGCCAGCGGATGGTCGGCAGAAATCGCGGCAAAAGAGGCCCCCAGCAGGGTATCCGGGCGAGTCGTATAGACCTCTAGCGTCTCAAATCCCGCAGGCGCACCCACCGTTTGAAAAGCAAACTGCAGGCCCTTGCTTTGGCCGATCCAGTTGGCCTGCATCAGGCGCACCTTTTCGGGCCAGTCTTTCAAGCCGTCCAAAGCCGCCAAAAGCTCGCCCGAATAATCGGAGATCTTGAAGAACCACTGCGTCAGCTCGCGCCGTTCGACCAAGGCGTTTGACCGCCAGCCGCGCCCGTCGATCACCTGTTCGTTGGCCAGAACCGTCATATCGACCGGATCCCAGTTGACCACCGCCGCTTTGCGATAGACCAGACCCTGTTCCATCATGTCGATAAACATCGCCTGCTGCTGGCCGTAGTATTCCGGCCGACAGGTGGCCAATTCACGGCTCCAGTCGATCGACAGGCCCAAGGGCTTCATCTGGGCCTTCATCTCGGTGATGTTGCCCTCGGTCCAGTCGCGCGGATGGCCGCCGCGTTCCATCGCGGCGTTTTCGGCGGGCATGCCAAAGGCATCCCAGCCCATCGGATGCAGCACCGAGTAGCCCTGTGCGGCCTTGGTGCGCGCCACAACATCGCCCATCGTATAGTTGCGCACATGGCCCATATGGATGCGCCCCGAAGGGTAGGGGAACATCTCTAGCACATAATACTTCGGCTTGGCCGGATCGCGCCGCGCTTCAAAGACGCGGGCCTCATCCCACGCCTGCTGCCATTTCGGTTCTATTTCAGAAGGGTCATAGCGCGACATCATCAGCCCGTGTTCTTAAGATCATTAGGGCATGACCTACCCTGCGCGCGGCGCAAGGTCCAGCCTGACGGGGGGCCGTTTACAGACCCGCGTCCGCAATCCGCAACTGACGCGCCCGGTTGAGGATCGCATCTTCCACCGCCGAGACGGTTTCCGGTGCCACCGCAGCCCCGTTCGCCCCCTGAAGCGACAGCTTCAACGAGCGCGCATCCAGCGCCGGATCTTGCACATAGACCGTCGCCCGGTAGCTGCGGCTGCCGCCGGGCGGGGTGCCGTAGCCTGTCACGATCACACCGGTAAACGGATCCACCGATTGCACCGGCAAAAAGTTCAGCACATCCAGCGCGGCCATCCAAATATACTTGTTCACCTTCACCGTGATGCTGGGATCGGCGTTCTTGTTAAGCAGATCCCAGATCTTGGTGCCGGGCTGGTCGGTGCCTTCGAACTTCGCAATGGCGGCGCGCTCGGCTTCGTTGGCGTTGAGAACATGGCCCTCGGCATCGACCGTCGGCGCTTTGCGATGAAACAAACCACCGCCGCCACAGGCGGCAAGGGTCAAAAGACAGGCCAAGGCCGTTAAGGCAGCGATATGGCGATGATAGACCATGTGAAACCCCCAAGGTTTCACTGGTGTCTAGCCCAGCCAAGCGGGCCTGCCAAGGGCTTTCCCCCCAAGCTGCACGGTTCTGGGCCACCGCGTCACGCAAGTCATACCCGCCACCGAGCGGCCCAAAAGTGCATTCCTACCCGAATGTTGCATTTTTGCACCTAAATGCGATAATCTTTCCCTAAAGAAAATACTTTAGTTGCGCTGATTACCCTAAAGGATAGTCATAGGCCATCCAAGCCGGACACCCCAGCTTGGCGCAACCTTTCAGATAAACGGTGGAGCGATTATGAAAAAACTTCTTCTGGCAACGACCATGTTGGTCATGGCGGGCGGCTATGCCGCTGCTGATGTGTCTATTTCGGGCGATGCCCGTATGGGCGTTGTAGGGTCTTACAACAACGTCTCCGACAAGACCGAAACCACTCTATCGTCGCGCGTGCGTGTCAAGTTCTCGGGTTCGGGCACCACAGACGGCGGGCTGGCGTTCGGCGGTTCGTTCCGTGCGAACGATGCAGCAGGTGCTAAAGCCGGCACTTCTGGCTCTGTCTTCATCTCGGGCGGTTTTGGCAAAATCACCATGGGCGATGTGGATAGCGGCGATAAAGCAGCCGTCGGCCAAATCGACGGCGGCGTTGGCTATACCGGTCTTGGCTCGTTCAACTCTGTCAGCTACGCGGCTGACGGCGGTTTTGCCTATAAAGACGGCACCGGTATCGCGGCACAGGGCGAGACTTTGCCCGGCGATGTTGGCAATGCCGACGCTGCAAAAGTGCTGTACACCTACACGGTCGGCGGCGTGAACATCTCTGCATCCTCGGCTCAGCTGTCCAACAACGCCAACAGCGAGAAAACCGCTTATGGCTTGGGCGCATCCTATACGATGGGCGCGCTGACCGCAGCCGTGGGCTATGGCAGCTCTGACATCTCTGTGACGTTGAACGGCAATAAATACGACGGCTCGGTGGCAGACACATCTGTTTCCGCAGCCTATGTTATGGGTGCTACGACGGTTAAAGCCATTTATCAGGACAAAGAAGCCGACTCGACCAATACGGCTGTCACTGCAGCGCCGACCGTCAATGGGTCGATCAAAAGCATGGGTCTGTCTGTGAAGCATACCATCGGGACGATCTCCTTGGTTGGCTATGGCTTTTCAGCAAAGTTTGAAACGAACCAGTTCCCCGGCAAAAGCGCCACCCCGACCAGCTATGGCATTGGTGCGAGCTATGACCTTGGGGGGGGCGCTAGCCTCGCTGCCGGTTGGGCACATAACGAGATTGCCATCGTGAAGGGGGCCAACCTTGACACCAAAGGCGTTGAAGCTTTCGACGCGGGCGTGAACTTCTCGTTCTGATCTCCTCCACATCTACCGGCAAAGGGCAGGCGCAAGCCTGCCCTTTTGTTTTGCGTATGGTCACGGGGGAAGACGAGCAGGATTGACGGGTGCTGCGGCGCGTTCGGTTCATCGTTTATCTGCAAGGTACCTACAAAAGGCGGGGCTCTGGGCCGCCGATCGATCTGGTTTTTCAACGGGATCCGTTTGTGCAACTTTTACTCTCCTTTAAGGCGAGTGACTGTGAATTGTTAACTACTTTAAGGCGAAAGTGTGGCAGACTTGCACCAATGAAGGCATAATTAAGGCGTAAAAGTGTCCTTTTGATTGCAAACCCCACGCCATCAGGTGAAATCCCCTCATTCCCAGGTCGAAGCGTCGGCATGGGGTAACCCTAGAGTCACAATGAGGGACACTATGAAAAAGATTCTTCTTGCTACCACCGTGCTGAGCATGTCGGCTGGCTTCGCTGCCGCTGACGTTTCGGTTTCTGGTTCGGCACGTATGGGCGTTGTCTCGACCGACGGCACCTCGGTCTTCTCGTCGCGCGTTCGTATGAAGTTCTCCGGTTCGGGCACCACCGATGGCGGCCTGGCATTTGGCGGTTCGTTCAGCGCACATGACACCGCTGGCGCGAACTCGGGCACCGCTGGTTCGACCTATATCTCGGGCGCTTTCGGCAAGATCTCGATGGGCGACGTTGACAGCGGCGACAAAGCTGCCGTTGGCCAGATCGATGGCGGCGTCGGCTACACCGGCCTCAAGTCGTTCAACAGCATCTCTTACGCGGCTGATGGCGGGTTGAACAACGACTGGGAGAAAGCATTTGGCAAAGACGCAGTAAGCGCTCCTGGTGCAAAAGTTCTGTATACCTACTCGGCCAATGGCATGAGCATCTCGGCTTCGTCGTCGCAAATCGGTGGTAACGCGTCGTCTTACGGCGTTGGTGCGTCTTACTCTGCCGGTGCCGTGACTGTTGGTTTGGGCTATGGTGCCGCAGATGTGACAATTGCCGACTTCGTAGGCGATGAAGACGACGAAACTGACGATATCAGCTTTGCTGCTTCCGCGACCGACGTGTCGGCATCAGTCGCCTACACCATGGGCACGACGACTGTTAAAGCGATCTACCAAGATAGCCAGCTTGACTTGACGGCGACCGACTTTGAAGACGTGAGCGTTGATTACTCCCTCATGAACGCTGTCAGCACCGGCGTGTCGGTCAAGAACACCAACGGCGCGCTGTCGTTGACCGGTTACGCAATCACGACCAAGTTTGAATCAGACCTCGCCCCGGGCAAAAGCTTGTCGGCAAACCGCTACGGCATTGGCGCAACCTATGACCTAGGTGGCGGCGCTACCTTGGGTGCTGGCTGGGTCCACAACGAAGCTGTTGCAGCTAAAGGCGAAGACTCTTTCAAAGTGAAAGAAGTCGATGCGTTCGACGCTGGTATCAACTTCTCGTTCTAATCTGAACGGTTGTTAAACAGGAAAGGGCGGGCAAATGCCCGCCCTTTTCTTTTGTGCCGACCGCCAAGGCGCGGATGATGGCCAAGGGCAAGCCCTTGGCCTGCCTTGTTTACATCGACTCTAGCAAGCCTTCGCCTGCCGAGACCACGCAAACGCCGGGATTGTCTTCGACATTCAAGACCTTGACCACGCCGTCCACCGCATGCAGCGCATAGCGCAGTGACCGGGGCGCGCCGCGCACAAAGCCTGCGGCAAAGTCCAGGCCCAAAGCTAGCGTGAACGACGCATCGGGGTCAGAGGCCATGACGATTCCTGCGGCGGTGGCACCGGTTGCCTCTCCCCAAGCTTTCATCACGAAAACGTCGTTGACCGAGATGCAGATGATCTCATCCACGCCCTTGGCTTTGAACTGGTCCATCGTGCGGATGAACGAGGGCACATGGGCTGTCGAGCAGGTGCCGGTATAGGCCCCCGGCAAGCCAAAAATCACCACCGATTTGCCTGCCAGCCGTTCGGCCATGGCGATGTCGCTGATTCCGTCGTTGCCTGCCAGCATCAAGGTGCCGGCCGGTACTTTATCGCCCACTGTAATCGTCATTCTTGAACCCTCGCGCGTTGCGTTTCGTTGGAAGCCAGATATAGGCTGGCTGTGGGTTTTCGACCAGTGGGGGAATGATGCAACAGGTGGTTATCGTGGGGGCGGGGCAAGCGGGGGCGGCCGCTGCGGCGAAGTTGCGCGCCTTGGGCTATGATGGGTTGCTCACCCTGATCGGGGCCGAAAACGCCCCACCCTACCAGCGCCCGCCCCTGTCGAAGGCCTATCTGCTGGGCGAGATGGAGCAAGCCCGCCTGTGGCTGCGCGCGCCCGAGTTCTGGGACGAGGCGAAGATCACTTTGAAACTGGGCGCGTCTGTCACCGCAATTGACACCGCCGCCCAAACTTTACGCTGCGGCGATGAAGTGCTGTCTTATGACGCGCTGATCTTGACGACGGGGTCCACCCCGCGCCGCCTGCCCGCCGAGATTGGCGGGAGTTTGGGCGGTGTTTATGCCGTGCGCACCCTCGCCGATGTCGATGCGATGCGGCCAGAGTTTGCAGCAGCGCGGCGCTTGGTGATCATCGGGGGCGGCTATATTGGCCTAGAAGCCGCCGCAGTGGGCCGCAAACTGGGGCTGGAGGTGACGGTGATCGAAATGGCCCCGCGCATTTTGCAGCGGGTGGCGGCCCCGGAAACATCCAGCTATTTCCGCAAGTTGCATCAGGATCACGGCGCGAAGGTTTTGGAATCGACTGGCTTGGATCGGTTGCTGGGCGACAGCCATGTCACGGGCGTGCGCCTGAAAGACGGCCGCGAATTGCCGGCCGATTTTGTGATTGTGGGCGTGGGCATCACCCCCAACACCGCCGAAGCCGAAGCCGCTGGCATTGTGATCGACAACGGCATTCGCACCGATTCGCAGGGCCGGACGTCGGCGGCGCATGTCTGGGCCTCTGGCGATTGCGCGAGTTTTCCGCTGAACGGCGCACAAATGCGGCTGGAATCGGTGGGACATGCGATCCACCATGCCGAGCTTGTGGCCGAAAACATCCTAGGGGCCGCGCAAGATTATGTGCCCGCGCCGTGGTTTTGGTCTGACCAGTATGACACCAAGCTGCAGATCGCGGGGCTGAATGCGGGCTATGACCAGATCGTCACGCGCGGGCCGGAAGGCGATGCCGTCAGCTTTTGGTATCTGAAGGCAGGCGCTTTGATCGCCGTCGATGCGATGAACGACAGCCGCGCCTATATGGTGGGCAAGCGCCTGATCGAATCGGGCCGCACCCCCGATATGGGCCGCGTGGCCGACCCCGCCACCGACCTGAAAGCCCTGCTGAAGGGATGAGGATCATTGGCGGCCAATGGCGCGGCTTGCACTTGGCCGAGGTGGGCGCGGGCGACCCCAAGGCGCATTTGCGCCCCACATCCGACCGCGTGCGAGAGGCGATTTTCAACCTGCTGATCAATGGCCGTCCCGGCGATCTGGTGACAGGGCGCATGGTGCTTGACCTGTTTGCCGGTACCGGCGCCTTGGGGCTAGAGGCGCTGTCGCGCGGCGCAATCGCGGCCACTTTGGTTGAAAACGGCCGCACGGCGCAAAGTCTGATCGCGCAGAACATCGCCAAGATGCGCGTGCAGGGCCAAGTCACCGTTCTGCCGCGCGATGCCACCAAACTGCCCGCAGCACGCACGCCCTTTACCCTGATCTTTCTTGACCCGCCCTATGGCCAAGCCCTT
>JBAXLX010000177.1:0-7286 GCA_037134595.1 Pseudomonadota bacterium | reverse complement strand
CCCGCCTTGGCCTGACGCTGAATTTCCACCATGCCCATGTTCAGCACCAATTCCGCCACCTCGGCCAAACGGCCAAGGGGGCAGGAGCTGCAACGAAGCATTGGCAAACGGCGCGCCATGGGCGGGGATCCTTGTTTGATCAAAGGCTGGCGTCTGGGCAAGCTTAAGTCAAGGTCGATTTGGGTTGGACCTTGCTGCGCGCAGGCCGATAGCCGCGTTCAAGGCAACTGCCGCCAGCAAAACCGCCCCGCCAAGGGCCGTGTTGGCCGACAGCGTTTCGCGCAAAAAGATCCAAGCCCACATCGGCGCCAAAAGCACCTCGACCAACGACAGCAATGTGGCTTGTGCGGCCGGCACCGCTTGGCTGCCCTTGGTGTACAGATACATCCCCCCCGTCAGCGTCACAACGCCCATGCCAAAGGCCAAACCCGCCTCGAATGGGGGAACTGCCAAGGTTTGCCCTGCCAAAAGTGCTGCCGCCCCCCCTGCAAGGGTGGAAAAGATCCCGCCCAGCAGCACAACGGGCAGGCTATCAGCCACATGGCCCCAGCGGATGGTGATGGTAAACCCCGCAAACCCCGCAGCCGAGATCAGCGCCGCCACCGTGCCCAGCACCTGCCCGCCGCCGATCTGGCCAATGCCGCCGACCATCACCAAGATGCCCACCAAGGCCAGCACAATCGCTCCCCACGTCGGCAACGAAACCGGTTCGCCCAGCAAAACCCGCCCAAACACCGCCGCAAAGAAGGGCGAGGCGGAAAACAGCAGCATCGCATTGGCCACCGTGGTCGATTGCAGCGCCACGATGGCCCCGCCAAAGGCCAGTACCAGCCCAAGCCCGCCCACAACGCCCGCCGCGCCCACACCGCGCAGCGCGGGCAGAACGCGGCTGGGGCCGATCCATAAGACCAGCACGGGAATCATGCCAAAAGAGCGCCAGAACAACACGGCCCAACTACCCGCCTCGTGCAATTGGCGGATCAAGACGCCCTGTATCGACCAAACCGCCCCCGCCAATAGGATCAGCCCCGCGCCTGTCAGATATCGCATGGCTGCCCCTTGGCTTGTTTTTCAACACCTAGGTTAGCGATTGGAGCAAGGCTTTGTGTTCCAGAACCGACAGGTCAAGTCGGACAAAGGGCGCGACCTTGCCCCTTTCATACTTGCCCAAATATCCATCCACCCTCAGTAGCCAAGCGCACGGTCAACCAGATGCAGCAAGGGTTCCCCCACTTGCCCGCGGCGGATGTTTTCCACCAAGACCCGCGCCGCGCTATAGGGCCTTGTGTCGGCGGCGATGTGCGGGGTGACGGTGATCTGCGGATGGGTCCAGAACGGATGATCTTGCGGCAAGGGTTCGGTGCGAAACACATCCAGCGTGGCATGGGCCACCTGCCCGCTGGCGAGTGCAGCCAGCAGCGCGTCATCGTCGATCAAAGGCCCACGCCCGGGGTTCAGAATAAAGGCCCCTTTGGGCAGATAAGACAGGGTCTGCGCGTTGATCAGGTTTTCCGTTTGCGCCGTGCGCGGCAGCAAGGTGACCACGATGGCCGCCGTTGACAGCGCTTGGGCCAATCCATCAGCGCCCGACAGGCAGGTCAGCCCGTCGATGGATTTGGGCGAACGGCTCCACCCCGTGACGGGAAAGTTTAACGCCTGCAAAGCCCGCGCGCAGGCCAGACCAAGCGCGCCTAGGCCCAGCATGGCCACGGGGCGTTGGCGGGCAAGGGGGGGGCAGGTCGGGTCCCAGACATGGGCGGGGTTCATGATGTGGCGGTCCATGCCCAGATGATGGCGCAGGGCATGGCCCACGACCCATTCCACCATCCCTTCGGTCAGGCTGGGGTCCACCATCCGCGCCAAAGGCTGGGTCAGTGTGGCATTGCCCACGATCCGCTCGACCCCCGCCCACAGGCTGAGCACGGCTTTGCAACGGGTAAAGGGGGTGAAATCCTGCAAGGGGGCAGAGGGGGCGTAGATGATATAGTCGACCAAGGCGGGATCGGGGGCCTCGGTCACGATCTGGGCTGTCAGCCCCGCTTCGGCCAAGGCCGCAGGTAAGATGGTTTCATAAGCAGGCCACAGGGCCGGTGCGGCGAACAGGATCAACATTTTCTTTCCCTTGGGCCTATTGTGACAAAGCGATGCCGGCGTTCACGGCCATAGCCAGGATCACGGTGTTAAAGAAAAACGAGCCGACCGAATGGGTCAAGACAACGCGGCGCATCGCCGTTGTGGTGATCGACACATCGGCGGTTTGCGCTGTCATGCCGATCACAAAGGAGAAATACAAAAAATCCCAGATCTCGGGCCGATGGGTGCCGGGAAAGCTTAAGCCCCCGTCCGGTTCGGGCGCGTGGTAAAGATGGGCATAGCGAAAGGCCGCAAGCACCTGCAAAGTGGCCCACCCCAAAGGAGCCGCCGTAAGAGCAAAGACAGATTCCAGCGGGCTGGAGCTGGCGCGGTTGAGCACCAGAAAAATAGACGACAGGCTGATCACGACGGCCATCAAGGCAAAGGCCAAGATCAAGACCGCGCCCTCGTCGTCTGCCTCGGCATGGCGGCGCATGTCTTGCGGCGGGGTGCGCAGGATCATGAGCAGCATCAGGCCAAGGTAGATCAGGAAAAAGGCGTTGACGCTGATCAGACCGCCCATCACGGCATCGATGGGCAAAAGGTGGCTGGCGCCCCATATCACGCCGCCCAAGGCCAAAGCCGCGACAAACCTTGTATGGCGATGATAGGCTTGGGCCCACATCAGCGCAGCCTATGCACAATGGCGCTTTGCACCAGCCCAAAGGCCAAAAGCAACACCAGCGTCGCCGACCCGCCGTAGCTTAGAAACGGCAAAGGCACCCCCACCACGGGGGCCATGCCCATCACCATCGCCAAATTCACCGCCAGATACAAAAAGAAATTCGCCGCAATCCCGATCAGCAAAAGCGACGAGAATCGATCTTTGTTCTGCATCGCAGCCCAGAACAAAAAGATCAAAATCGCGGCGTAAAGCAGGAGAAGCGAGATTTCTCCAACAAAGCCGAACTCTTCGCCCAGCGTGGTAAAGATGAAATCCGTGTGCTTTTCGGGCAGAAAGTTCAACCGGCTTTGCGTGCCCTGCATAAACCCTTTGCCCGACATTCCGCCTGACCCCAAGGCGATCTTGGCCTGCAAGATGTTATAGCCCGCCCCCAAAGGATCGGCGGAAGGGTCCAAGAACGTGTCGATCCGTTCGTATTGATAATCATGGATCAATTGCCACGGCGTGCCGCGCAGCAAAAAGATCCCCGCAACGCCCCCGCCGATCAGTCCAAGAACAATAATAAAATACCACAGCGACACACCGGCCGCGAACATCACCGAAGCCCCGGCCACCACCAGCATCAAGGTCGTGCCCAAGTTCGGCTCGGTCAGCACCAAGACTGCGGGAATGATAATCATCAACACCGGCAAAATCACCCAGATCAGGCGCGAGACTTTGCGATCCTCTAGCCAGTCGTAATAGGTGGCTAGCATCATGATCAGACTGACCTTCATGAATTCTGACGGCTGGATGCGGATAAACCCCAGATCAATCCAACGCTGCGCCCCCATGCCAACAGCACCAAAGAAATGCACCACAAGCAGCAAAATAAAGGTCAAAATATAAGCTGCCGCCGACATGCTGCGCCAAAACCAGATGGGCGTGAAGCAAATGCCCAGCGACAAAACCATCCCCACGCCAAAGCGTTTCATCTGCGGTTCCGCCCATTGCTGCAGATCCCCGCCCGAGATCGAATAGAGCATCAGCCACCCGATTGTGGCACAGGCGCAGACCAGCAGATACAGGCTCCAGTTGACGTACAGCACCTTGGCAAAGCCGGTGGGAGCGAATTTGACGCGGTATTCCAGAAAACTCATGGGCTTTAGGCCTTTATTTCCGGGGGTTGGCTGCCATCGGCGCGGCGCAGGCGCAGTTCTTTCAGCATCGTATCAATGCGCGCGCGTTGGCTTTCGGGGTAATCCATCGGATCGGGCAAAGCGCCCGTCATCACACGCAACAGCGCATCCCGCGCAATGGGCGCCGCCGCTGAAGAGCCGCCGCCACCATGCTCTACCACCACCGCCACGGCATAGCGCGGCGCATCGGCGGGGGCGAAGGCCACAAACAGGGCATGGTCGCGCTCTTTCCACGGCAGGTCGGTGTTGGTGACCACGCCCGTCTCGCGCTCGGCCGCCGAGATGTTGCGCACCTGCGATGTGCCCGATTTGCCCGCCATGCGCAGCGCATCATTGTCGATCCGCGCGGCATAAGAGGTGCCGTGCTGGCCGTTGACCACTTGGGTCATCCCAGAGCGCACCGAGTCTAGCTGCGAGGTTGGCATGCCCAAAGGCAAAGTCTCGGCCACGGGCACCTCTATCCCATCAACCGCCTTGACCAAGCGCGGCACAACCAAGCGGCCCGTCGCCACCCGCGCAGTCATAACGGCCAATTGCAGCGGCGAGGCCAGCACATAGCCCTGACCGATCGAGGCATTGATTGTGTCACCAATCCGCCAATCTTGCTTAAATCGCTGCTGCTTCCACTCTTTGGTGGGCAACATGCCTTCGGTGATGGCCGACATCGGCAGATCATGGCGTTGACCAAGGCCCATGGTCTTGCCCATTTCAGCGATCTTGTCGATGCCCACCCTTTGGGCCACATCATAAAAAAAGACGTCACAGCTTTCGGCCAAGGCGCGCGCCAAATCAACCTTGCCATGGCCGCCCGATTTCCAGCAGTGAAACTTGCGACCGCCGAAGTCGAGATATCCGGGGCAATAGACGGTGGTGTCGACGTCAATCTGCCCTTCGGCCAAGGCAGACAGGGCCGTGACGATTTTAAAGGTCGAACCCGGCGGATAGGCCCCTTGCACGACTTTGTTGGCAAGGGGGCGGTGGTCGTTCTCCATCAAGGCGCTGTAATTCGTGTTGGAAATGCCGCGCACAAAAAGGTTGGGGTTAAAACTGGGGGCGGACACCGCCCCGATGATGTCGCCGTTTTGCACATCCATCACAATACAGGCGGCCGATTGGTCGCCCAGACGGACTTGCAAGAAATTTTGCACATCGGCGTCTAGGGTCAGGGTCAGGTCAGCGCCGGATTTCCCCTCGGTTCGTTCCAGTTCACGCATCACCCGGCCCACATGGTTGACCTCGATCTTGCGGTTGCCGGCCGACCCGCGCAGCACGTCTTCCTCCCACTTTTCCACGCCGATCTTGCCGATTTGAAACTTGGGGATATGCAGCAAGGGATCGGGGTTTTCCAATCCCTCCAGATCTTTTTCCGATACAGGGCCGACATAGCCCACCACATGGGCAAAATCGGTGTCGCGCGGATAAATCCGCGACAGGCCGACATCGGGGGTCACGCCGGGCAAGGCCGGTGCGTTCACGGATATGCGGCTGAACTCTTCCCAATTCAGCCTGTCGGCCACCGGAATCGGCACAAAAGAGGCGTTGCGCGCGATGTCCTTCATCACCCGCCCCATGTCGGATTGCGTCAGGGGGATCAAATGGCTGAGCCGATTGAGAACCAAGTCGACATCGCCAGCTCCCTCCCGCGTGATGACGACGCGGTAGTTTTGTTCGTTGCCCGCAATCAACTTACCGTTGCGATCCAAGATCAGGCCGCGGGCAGGCGGTAGCAATTGGATGTTGACGCGGTTTTGTTCGGCCAGAAGCGCGAATGAGTCGGATTGTTCGATGCCCAAGAACCGCATTCTGCCCGCAAGCACGGCAAACGTGGCAGCCATGCACCCGCCCATGAACAAAGCGCGGCGATTGATTCGCTGGGCGCTGTCTTCGATGTCGCGCACCGGGCGTCTCACATCCGCCTCCCCAAGGCGTCCACTTGGCCCATGGCGGGTTTGTAAAGATCCAGCCCATACCGCGACACGGCCACCACGGCGGGATAGGCCACCACCGACCAAATGATCTGCAGGAGAGAAAAGCCGAACGATGGTTGGTCGACGAAGGCCAGACCCAAGATCGCGCGATTGGCGAAAAACACGCCGAAAATGACACCTCCGACCAAAAGCCATTCGACACCGAAGCTCAACTCGCGGGTCAAGGCGCTGCGGGCGCGGATGAATTCAGCCCCGATCAAAACCAAGGCCGCCCATAGGCCCGGAGGCCGCATCAGCAACATATCCTCGGCCAAGACGACCACACCAATCATCAAGGCCGATAAATATTCTGGCCGGCGCACCATCCACGCAAAGATGACGCACAAAAGAATATCCGGCCCCGGCAAATGGCCTGCGGTGGTTTGCAGCGGCAAAAGCCGCAGAAACGTCAAGACAAGCGCCACGCTCAGAAAGAGGACGCGGTGCACCCCTAACGGGCCCAGCCAAGTGTTAATCACTGCGCGCTCCCGTGGTGCCATCGGGGATCGATGCAGAAGGTGCGCCTTCAGCGCCGTTGGCTGTGCCATCAGGGGCGGGGGCGGCGGGTAAACCGGCTGCGGGCATCAAAGGCCCCTGAACGCCCGGCGGCAAGGCGCGCGGCGGCAGGGGCACCAAAAGCGCGCCTGTGTCGGTGATGGGGGCGCTGGCATAACTGCGCAAGACACGCAGGAACTCCAAGCGCTCGTAATCAGCGGCCAAGACCACCCGCAGGCGCTTATCGGCCCCCATGGCAACCTGTCCGACAAGAAGACCGGCGGGAAAGACATTGCCATCGCCCGTGCTGATCACCCGGTCCCCCGGTTGGATCTGGTCTGGGTGTTCCAGAAAATCCAACGGCGGCAGCATCGAGTTGTCACCTGACAAGATCGCCTTTTGGCCAGAGGGTTGCACAAGAACGGGGATGTGGCTGGAATTGTCGGTCAGCAAGATCACCCGACTTGTGCGGGAGCCCACGCCCGAAATGCGCCCGACAAGGCCGATCCCGTCCATCGTCGCCCAGCCATCCTCGATCCCATCGCGGGTGCCCACATTCAACAGAACCGATTGGCGAAACGGGCTGCCGCTGTCGGCCAAAACCACGCCCGTGATATGGGTCAGCATCGGATCCAGCCGGACATTGTTGAGATCCAGCAGGCGGGCATTCTTTTGCTCTAGCTGCAAGGCGGCCTCTTTCCACGCCTTCATCTGTTGCAATTCTTCACGCAATTGCTGGTTTTGTTCGTAAAGCCGCCCATAAGATTGGAAATTCTCGACCATGGTCGACAGCTTGGTCACAGGTCCCATGGCCCAAGACAAAGAGGGGACGACCTTATCCACCAAGGCGGTGCGAAAGCTTTCCACCCTTGGGCTGTCAATGCGCCA
>JBAXLX010000176.1:0-7302 GCA_037134595.1 Pseudomonadota bacterium | reverse complement strand
GCTCGACACCATGTTCGAACTTCCGGGCCGTGACGATGTGTCGGAAGTGGTGGTGAACGAAGAGGCCGTCAGCCCAAAGGGCAAGCCCTTGTTGGTGCATTCCGAGCGCAAAGAGAAAAAGCCCGCAACGGCGGGCTGATGATCAGGGGCACTTACGAACACGGGCACTTACGAAAAAAGGCGGCACCCTTTGGGCGTGCCGCCGCTTTCTTTTACAACCGCCCCAACCGTTCGGTCAGCAGCGCAAAAAAACCATCAGCATTGACGCTGCCCATGAACACCGCATTAGCGGGCCGCTCAGTCACACCCCACCAATCGGCCACGGTCATGCCCAGCGTCAGTTCGGAGAGGGTTTCAATTTCGACATTGATATGCCGGCCAGCAAACAAGTCGGGTTGCAGCAGATAGGCGATCACGCAAGGGTCATGCAGCGGAGCACCCTCCATCCCGTACTTCGCCATATCAAAGCGCTCAAAGAAGTCGGCCCATTCGGCGGCCACCCGCCCGACGTTCGTTCCCAAAGCGCGAAAAGCCTCTACCCGGGCGCGGTTGGTGAGAACCTTATGGGTCACATCCAGCGGCATCACCACCAAGGGCACGCCAGATTTGAACACAATCTCTGCAGCTTCCGGATCGACATAAATGTTGAACTCTGCCGCTGGCGTGATGTTGCCGACTTCGAAATAGGCCCCGCCCATCAGCACAATCTCTTGCACCCGGCCCACAATGTCGGGCGCTTGCTCAAAGGCCGTGGCGATGTTGGTCAAAGGCCCCAAGGGGCACAGCGTCACACTGCCCGAGGGTTCGCGCCGCAAAGTCTCGATCAGGAACTCCACCGCATGCTGGTCTTGCAGCGCCATGGTCGGTTCCACCATCACCGGCCCGTCTAGACCGGTCTTGCCATGCACATGCTCTGCCGTCACCAGCTTGCGCTTCAGCGGCTCCGCGCAGCCCGCAAAGACCTTGGTCTGGGGCTTGCCTGCCAATTCGCAGATGATGCGGGCATTGCGCGTGGTCCAAGTCAGCGGCACGTTGCCCGCGACCGCGCAGATGCCCAGAACGTCAAGCTGTTCAGGGCTGGCCAGCGCCAGCAGCAGGGCAAAGGCATCGTCCTGCCCGGGGTCGGTGTCGATAATGATCTTGCGGCGATGGGCGGTCATGAAACTCTCCTTTTGCCGCCCATCCAACAGCGGCTATGATGATTTGTCCATCCGCAGCGGCAAGGATCAGCCGTCGAAATCGACATCCTCGATCAGCTTGACCGCATCGCCGCGCGCTTTGGCGATATCGGCCAAAGGCAGACTATCCGGCGTAAACGGCCCCCAGCTTTGCACCAAGGCCGACCGTGCTACGCCGGGTTTTACCGGAAATTCGTGGTTGGTTTCGGCATAGATTTTCTGCGCCTCGTCCGAAGACAGCCATTCCATCAGTTTCAACGCCGCCGCCTTGTTCGGTGCCGCCTTGGTCAGGGCAATGCCCGAGATGTTCATATGGCTGCCGCCCCCTGCAAACACTGGAAAGTCGATCCGCACCGCCGCCGCATAGTCTTTTTCACTGTCATCATTCAGCATCTGGCCGATGTAATAGGTGTTGCCCAAGGCAATATCACATTCGCCCGACCAGATTGATTTCACCTGATCGCGGTCCACCCCCTGCGGCTTATGCGCGAGATTGGCTTTCAACCCTTCCAGCCAGAGCTTGGTCGCATCGGCCCCGTGGTGCAGCAAATAGGCGGCGGTCAGGGCGACGTTGTAATCGGCAAGGCCCGAGCGCATACAAAGCCGCCCCTTCCACTTGGGGTTCACCAAGTCTTCATAGGTGGTGATCTCGCCGGGTTTGACGCGGTCGGCACTGGCATAGACCACACGCGAGCGGGTGGTCAGCCCAAACCACAGATGGGCAGGGTCGCGGTATTCGGCGGGGATATTGCCGTCCAGCACTGCGTCTTCGACCGGTTGCAGCACGTCTGCGTCGACCAGTTCGACCATGCGCCCGATATCCACCGTCAAGACCAAATCCGCCGGAGAGCGGCTGCCCTCGGCCTTCAGCCGCTCGGCCATGCCTTTGTCGACAAAGGCAATATTCACATCAATGCCGGTTTCCGCCGTGAATTGGTCCAGTAGGGGCTGAATCAATTCGGGCTGGCGGTGGGAATAGATGTTCACCTCGTCCGCCAGTGCGGGACTGGCGATGAGCATGGCGATCAAAAACAGGCGCGACATGGTTGAGTCCTTTTGTCAGGTATTGCCTGATTTAGACGGCGAAAGCCGCTGCAGGTCAATAGCTGACAAAAACACTTTCTTGTGCGATTCTCGCCAAACACAAGTTTTCTGCGAAAACTCATCAAGACAAATTTTCGCAGAAAATTTGCGATCCAAAGTTTTCGCAGAAAACTTTTCTTAGTCTGATGTTTTCAACTTGTCCTCGGCCCGCGCGCGGTTCCACAGCGCATCCATCTCCGCCAGATCGGACTGCGCGGGCGTTTTGCCATTTTCCCCAAGCCAATCTTCAATCTTGCCAAACCGGCGCTGGAATTTGGCATTGGCCCCGCGCAGGGCTGCTTCGGGGTCAACCCCCATATGACGGGCCAGATTGGCCATCACAAACAGCAAATCCCCCATCTCTTCCACAACTTCCACCTCAGTCAAACGGTCGCGGGCTTCGACCAGTTCGGCCATTTCCTCGCGCAACTTGTCCAACACCTCATCCGTCGTGGGCCAGTCAAACCCCACCCGCGCGGCGCGTTTTTGCAGCTTCACCGCGCGGGTCAGGGCGGGCAGGCCAAGCGCCACCCCGTCCAGCACCCGCGCGCTGCCCCGTTCGGCCGCTTTGATCTTTTCCCAATCCACGGTTTGCTGCGCGGCAGACTTGTCGCGGCTTTCGGCACCAAAAACATGCGGATGCCGCGCCACCATCTTGTCGGATATCGCGCGGGCGACATCGTCAAAGCCGAACATCCCGGCCTCTTCGGCGATCTGGGCGTGAAACACCACTTGCAGCAACAAGTCGCCCAGTTCGGAGGGCAACTCGTCCCACGCCTTTCGTTCAATCGCATCGGCCACCTCATGCGCCTCTTCGATCGTATAGGGCGCGATGGTGGCAAACGTCTGTTCAATATCCCATGGGCAGCCCGTGGAGCGGTTACGCAAGCGCCGCATAATTTCCCGCAAGCGGTCCATCCCGCCATTCGGGTCGCGCACCACGTCATCACAGGTCAGGGCCATTGCCGATCCCTTCGTTTTCAGGTTTGATCAAAAGACAAGCAAAGGAGACCCTCATGCCCGTTCTAAACCGTATCGCCGCTTATGCGCCGGAAATGAAGGGCTGGCGTCAGCATCTGCACCGCCATCCGGAACTTTCCTTTGATTGCGTGACCACCGCCGCCTTCATCGTCGAAAGACTGCGCGAGATCGGGGTGGACGAGGTGCACACCGGCATCGCCCAAACCGTACTCGTGGCCATCATCAACGGCTCTGCCGCAGGCCCCACCATCGGGCTGCGCGCCGATATGGATGCGCTGCCGATTGTGGAAGTCACGGGGGCTGACTATGCCTCGACCATTGCGGGCAAGATGCATGCCTGCGGGCATGATGGCCATGTCACCATGCTCTTGGGGGCGGCAAAATATCTGGCCGAAACCCGCCGCTTTGCTGGCCGCGTGGCGCTGATCTTTCAACCGGCAGAAGAAGACGGGGCAGGCGGCCAAGTCATGGTGCAAGAGGGCATCATGGACCGCTTCCAGATCGCCCAAGTTTACGGCATCCACAACGCTCCCAACCTGCCCTTTGGCGAGTTCTTCACCACGCCGGGGGCGCTGATGGCCTCGGTTGACACGGCCTTTGTCTATATCACCGGCAAGGGCGGCCACGGGGCCAATCCGCATGAATGTGTCGATCCGGTCGTGGCGGTTGTGGGCATGGTCGGGGCCATTCAAACCATCATCCCGCGCAATGTCTATGCGCTGGACGAGGCGGTGATCTCGGTGACGCAAATTCACACCGGCACCGCGTCCAACATCATCCCCGAAGAGGCGATGTTCTGCGCTACGATCCGCAGTTTCAAACCCGACGTGCGCGCTTTGCTGAAAAAGCGGTTCCACGAAATCGTGGAAGGTCATGCCGCAGCCTATAACGTCACCGCGCGCATCGACTATGACTGGGGTTATCCCGCCACGATCAACACCCCCGAAAACGCCGCCTTTGCCACCGAAGTCGCCGCCGAGATTGCAGGCCCTGATGGTGCCCATGGACATTCCAACCGCGAGATGGGGTCCGAGGATTTTTCCTATATGCTGGAAAAACGCCCCGGGGCTTACCTGTTCTTGGGCACCGGCCCCGGCGCGGGCCTGCACCACCCCGCCTATGATTTCAACGACGAGGCCGCCCCGATTGGCGCCTCGTTCTTTGCCAGGCTGGTGGAACGCGCGCAGCCTTTGGGGGAAGATATCCGCTCAGGGCCCCATTTTTAAAGGACAAAGTCCGAGGCGGTCAGCGCGATTGTACCGCTGAGCAAAACCATGGCGTCGGCCACACCGTCGCCGTCGACATCCAGTTCAAGCTGGGTTTGGCCCGCAGCGGTGGTGGTGCGTGCCTCTCCGGCGTGCAGGGTGAAGGCGGCTGTGCCGATAAAGGTGAAGGCGTCATTCGTTGGGCCATTTGAGCTGTCGGCATCTATGCCCGACAGGTCGATCTGATCCACCCCTTTGGTGAAATCGGTGATCGTGTCCGTGCTTGCGCCAGAGGCTTCAAGGTCGGACAGGTCGGCAAAGACAAACCGGTCAACCCCTGCGCCCCCTGTCAAACGGTCGGCCCCTTGATCACCGCTCAACACGTCATTGCCGGTCCCACCGCGCAGAATGTCGTCACCATCCCCACCGAGCAACTGATCGGCCCCACCGCCGCCCAGCAGCCGATTGTCGCCGGCATTGCCCGTCAAGGTATTGGCCTGCGCTGTGCCAAACCCGTTCAGGTCGTTCGATCCGCGCAACGTCAGCACCTCTAGCCCGTCGTTCAGCGCATAGCTGCACCAAGCATAGACCGTGTCGGTGCCCGTGCCGGTGTCGGTGATGCGGGTGCGGCTGCTGTCGACCAGATAGGTGTCTGACCCGCTCGTGTCTGTAATCTCGCCCGACACGGCAAAGCCGCGCGCATCCACACGGTCATTGCCCGATCCCATATCCAGATCGCCTTGCAGACGCCCGCCGCCGTAGCTGTCATTGCCTGCGCCAAGGCTGACATCGCCGGCAATCGTGCCACTGTTGCGCACGACATCGCGGCTGTCGCCGGTCGACAGGATGTCGCCCTGTATAAGCCCCGCGTTCATCAGCGCAAAGCTGCCAGCGGCCGTGATCTTCACCGCCGTCTCATCACCCGAGATCGTGCCCGAATTGCGCAACTGGCTGGCATCCCCCGTGACCAAAACGCCGGTGATCGTGCCATCCACCAGCCCGGTGTTCACCACCCGCGCCGCCGTGCTGCCCAAACTAATGCCCGTCAGTCCCGCGATCCGTCCGGCATTGCTCAGGCTTGCGCCGCTGTCCATCATGGCCACGCCCGTGCCATTGGCCGCCGTGATCTGCCCTGCCGTATCCAGATGGGCCCCATGCAGCGCAATTGCGGCACCGGCATAAGACGACACAAGCTGCCCCGTCGCCGTGATGCCAAAGGTTACCTTTTGGTCTACCGCCAGACTTTGCAGGGCCACATAACCGCCAAAGCTGATCGTCGTGGCCCCTGCAACGCCCATATCCGACAAGGATGTGGTGGGCAAAACCAAAGCGCCCCCCGGGGTGACGATCAAGGCATCGCCGCTTTGAAACGTTGTCAGGCCGATCCAAGTGACGGCGTTGCTAATCAGGTAAGTGGTCATAAAAGCCCTCAAAATCGTTCGATGAAATTAAGGTCTTTTTAACCCAGTTTGCACCCCGTTCAACAAAATCCTCAAGACATGCTTAACGCACCCGTTATAGCGTGGTGCGCACCTGCCAAAGCTCTGGGAACAATTCCACCTCAAGCATTCGCTTGAGGTAACTCCCGCCCGATGTGCCCCCGGTGCCGCGCTTCATCCCGATCACTCGTGTGACGGTCGTCAGATGGTTAAAGCGCCAGCGGCGGAAGAAGTCTTCGAAATCGACCAGCTTTTCGGCCAGCTCATAGGCCTCCCAATGCTGGGCGGGGTCGCGGTAGACCTGCTGCCACATGGCCAGAACGCCGGCATCAAAGGCCCAAGGTTGGCGCAGATCGCGGGTTAACAACGTGTCGGGCACGGGCAGGCCCGCGCGGGCGATGTGGCGCAGGGCCTCGTCATACAGCGTGGGGCGGGCCAGTTCGGCTTCCAGCTTGGCCAAGATATCGGGCCTGTGGGCATGCGGGCGCAACATGGCCAGATTGCGGTTGCCGACCGCATATTCGATCAGCCGATACTGCCACGACTGAAAGCCCGACGACTGGCCCAGATCATCGCGAAAGGTTGAATAATCGGACGGCGTCATCGTGCGCAGCACATCCCATGCGTTGTTGAGCTGCTCGAAGATCCGCGCGATTCGGGCGAGGATCTTGAACGCCTCACGCGCGCGGGCGGCGGCGATCATCTGGCGGGCGGCGTCTAACTCGTGCAGGGCCAGTTTCATCCACAGTTCGGATGTCTGGTGCTGGATGATGAACAACAGCTCGTCATGTGCGGCGCTTAAAGGGCTTTGCGCGCCCAAGATTGTGTCGATGCGCAGATAGTCGCCATAAGACATGCGGCCGTCAAAAGACATCTGCGCGCCGTCGGCTGCGGGATCATAGGTCATGGTCGTCTCCGGATTGGAAAAAAGGGGGGCGGATCAGGCCGCGCTTGCCCTATCCAATACCGAAAACGCGCCAATACGTCGCCATGCGGCCACCCAGCCTGCGGGGCGGCACAGCGGGGATGCGGGTGTGGTCATGTCACCTTGGCCCGCGCTTTGAATTCGGGCCTGTCCCATGATCCGCTGGCCATGATCTGCGATAGCGCTTTGACCGCGCCGTCAATTTCCGCTTCCCCGATGAACAAGGGCGTGATGCCAAAGCGCAAAATGTCGGGGGCGCGGAAGTCGCCGATCACGCCTTGGGCGATCAGGGCCTGCATGATGGCGTAGCCCTCGGGATGGGCAAAGCTGATCTGCGAACCGCGCTGGTCATGGGCGCGCGGTGTGACAAGGCGCAAGGTCGGGCAGGCGGCCTCCACGCCCGCAATAAAGCGGTCGCCCAGCGACAGGCAGGCGGCGCGCCAATCGTGCAGATCAACGCTGTCCCAGATATCCAACGCCGATTCCAACGC
>JBAXLX010000175.1:0-7339 GCA_037134595.1 Pseudomonadota bacterium | reverse complement strand
AGATGTTCTTGCCGCTGCGCGTATCGACGACCGAGGTGTGAATGTGCATCGCGCTGCCCGGCTCGCCGGCGATGGGTTTGGCCATGAAGGTGGCAAAGCAATCATGGCGCAGAGCGGCTTCGCGGATCAGGCGCTTGAAGAAAAACACATCGTCGGCCAAGCGCACCGGATCGCCGTGTTCTAGGTTCAGCTCGATCTGGCCCGCCCCACCTTCTTGCAAGATGCCGTCAATTTCCAGCCCTTGGGCTTCGGCATAGTCATAGATGTCGTCGATCACCTTGCCATATTCATCCACCGCCGACAGCGAATAGGCCTGCTTGCCCGCCGCCCTGCGGCCTGACCGGCCCATAGGGGGTTCGACCGGCATATTGGGGTCGATGTTGCGGGCGGTCAGGAAAAACTCCATCTCGGGGGCAACGACCGGTGTCCAGCCTTGGTCGTTGTAGAGTTGGACGATTTTCTTAAGCACATTGCGCGGGCTGAAGGGGATGGGATTGCCCTCTTGGTCCATCGCGTCATGGATCACTTGCAGCGTGACATCGGCTGTCCACGGCGCGGCGGTGGCGGTGGAGAAATCGGGCACCATGAACATGTCAGGTTCGGTGAAAGCGTCAAACGGGTTGTCGGCCCATTCGCCGGTGATGGTTTGCAAGAAGATCGAATTTGGCAGGAAATAGTTGGTTTGCTTGCCAAATTTGGTGGCAGGCATGGCCTTGCCCCGCGCCACACCGGCGATGTCGCCTGTGACACATTCCACCTCGTCCACGCGACGAGAGCCTATATATTCCTTGGCTGCCTCTGGCAGTTGGTCGGTCCATTTGGACATGGGGTATTTGCCTTGACCTAAGTTGAGTATTTCTTGGGTTATTTATAAGTATCAATGGGTTGACTGTGAATCTCAGCTGCGCCTCTCAGCTTTCCATCGGGGTCTTGGCCATGGCGACCTGTAAGAGGCACCGCTGCACCGATTCATGGTTACGTCCCAATCTGCCAAGCAGCCGGTCTGCCGAGGCGGCGTAAAGCGTTGTCATCACACAACGCGCCAAAATTGAAGATTACAAGCGAAACCAGATTGAATCAAGGCGATCGGAACGCGCCCGTGCACGGTTGATTTTCCAAGTCGGTAAGAAAGGCCAAGATCCGCGGCCTTGTGTTGGCTGCGCAACCAGGTTCACCCTAACGTCCCCAAGATAGCGTGAGCGATGTCAGGTGAGAGCTAAAGACCGTCGCCCGGCGACACCGCCCATGGCGCATCGTGTAGCTTTAGGTTTCACAACTTACACTTAGGATAGATAAATTAAACTTAAAGTATATGTGACTTTTATTTTCCATCTAAATTGTTCCTACCGTCAAAAAACAGCTAAAGAGTACCTAAAGGATAATTTATCACCCTTCTTCTAGTCATAAATGAAAATAAATGACACGAAAGAAAAAATGGACACGGCTGAAAGCTGAACAAATGAACTAATTTCCTAAACCCGAAAAAAATCATCTGAAAGTGACTCGAATTTACACAGTGCTATATTTCGTGGGTTCTTCAGTATAACACCTGTTCCGGATACAGAAATATTTATGTAAGTATCTGTTTTATAACAATTTTAACTCAAGAAATTTCCAAGGATCCAAAATCTCTATCCCAATCTTAACCGGAAAATATGTAGACATAGCCTGAGGGTTTGTTTTATGGCTCATCGCGAAATCCTAAAAAATACCAATATGCTGGAGAATCCCGATGAGTAAATATTTCGCTATGGGCGGACGCATGACGAAATGGAAAGGTCGGGTCGCAAGTGTTGCGCCCAGTTTGGCATCGGTGTCTGTCGTGGCGCTGATCGCCTCTGGTGCTGTGGCGTCAACGACAACGCTCAACGATCCTGTGTTGCTCAGCATAAACTTGGGAATAGCCGATGATTTGACGATCACCGCACCCTATGGCGGGATCAACCCAAGCAGCGGGTCAAGCTATGCGGTGGTGTTGGATAACACCTATGTCGGCACGGTCGAAAACTCTGGCACGGTTGAGCTGCGCAATCCAGATACCCACACTTACGGCGGTTATGATGAGACCCGCGCCCTTGCGCTTTGGGTGGATGGGGCTTTGGGCGATGGCACCGACATTGGCGTGATCACCAACGCAGAAGGCGGTTCGATCACGGTCGATGTGCCTCATCTTGCTGACGACTATGACGGACGTCCGATCTACGTCACGGCGGCAGGGATTTATCTTGACGGTGGTCTTTTGGCGGGCAGCCAGATCTTGAACGCTGGCACGATCTCTGTTTGGGCAGATGGATCGGAATATGAGCAGGTTCAAGCCTTCGGCGTGTCCTCGACCCTCGGCAGTCAGTCGGGGGCTACAACGACCAACTCGGGCACGATTTATGTGGATGCTGCCGGCAGTGGCGCGACCGTTTACGCGATAGGCATCATGGAAGGCTCGACCTCGACCTACACCTCTGACAGCAACAGCTATATCGACTTTTCCGGCACCACGACTGGCGACATCGTCAACTCCGGGGATATCAGCGCGACGGCGATGGTCTATGGGATAGACCTTGCGACAAATGAGGCTTACGGAACCGGCATATATGTAACGTCGCTGTCGGACGGCGGGGCCATCGACAACTCTGGCACCTTGACGGTCAGTGCGACGATTGACAACAGCTATGCCTCAAGCGGTTTTGCCGTGGCGCATGGCATCTGGGTTGAGGATTACGTCGACAGCGCGTCGACTATCTCGTCGACAGGCGTTATTGATGTGACTGCCACCGGATCGGAAGGTGGCGATGCGGCCGCCTTTGGTCTTGAGGTTGGCAATGCCTTGACGTTCTACGATAACGGCTCGGACGGGTCCATGGATGGTACGATGACCATCGGGGGCGACATCACATCAACAGCTAGTGTGACGTCGCCGGACAGCGGCGCTTCGGCTTTGGCCTACGGGGTCATGACGCTGTATGCGGGTGCTGGGTCGTCGATGGAAACGACCGGCACCATCAGCGCAAATGCTTGGGCAGGGCACAACTCTTTGGTGCTGGCCAATGGCTTTGTCGTCGGCATCAATGACGGCACTTTGACCTTGGGCGGGGATATCAACGCCGTGTCGGCGGGCAACGGTTATGTCGGCGCGAACGGTGTGGTCTTGAGCTACAGCGGGTCGTCGGCCGCTGTCGACGTGACCGGAACCATCACGGCAAGTGCCATCGCGCAAAACGACGGGATCGCGGTGGCGACCGGTTTCGTACAAGGGATCGATTCTGGCATCTATAGCGACACCTTTAAAGTCACACAGTTGACGGGGGTAATTTCGGTCGAGGCAAGCGGGGCAAGTGCCTTGGCGGCAGGCGCGTTGTCGTATTACAGCATCGCGGCGCTGACAACGAACACGGGCACGATTGAAGCGACCGCGACGGAACGCAATGCAAGTGGCAATGACGGTGCCCTGTTAATCGGGCCGCTGCTGGCGGGTGGAAACCTTAACGGGGGGGGGCTTGGCCCGCTTGAGGGCTTTTTAAGTGGCATTCTTGACGACGACTTCTCGATCAACGGGGCCGTCGGCATGGGCACCTTGCTCGGCTTTGCCAGTGGGATTGAAAATACCGGCGACATAACCGTTTCGCTTGATTTGCAAACCACCTCTGAGGGGGATGCCCTGACCGGGGCGGCTGGCATGGGTGTTTTGGTGAACCTTGTCGGTCTGGTGGCCAACAGCGGTACCATCACCGCCAGTGCCATCAATGCACCCGCCGCAGGCATGGCCGTGGGTCAGAACTCGGGTCTGGTCTTGAACAGTGGCACGATCCATGCAAGCGCCTCTGGCGAGGCTGGGCAGGCAGTTGGCATGGCGGTCAGCGGCACAGACGGCAGTTACATTGTCAACACAGGCACGATCATTGCGTCGAACAACGCCGACAATGACAATCAGGGCATTGCGGTTTACGCCACGGGCGATCGGTCCAATAGCAACGTTGACGGCAGTCATGTTATTCTGGCGACGGGCGGTTTCTTGGAGGGGCAGATTATCCTCTCCGGCGCGATTGATGGAGAGGACCAATCCCTTGTGTCGCTAGACGTGCTGGGCACAGCAGGTTCGGCTGTCAACTGGACGGTTTACGGTGAAAACGACAATACGTCAGATGATCTGTATATGCCCGACAGCCGCTTGGGCACCGCCGTGTTCAAGGCACATGTCGATGACAGCATGGTCTGGCAATTCACCACCATCGATTCCTCGCAGTTTGCCGCGCAGCGCGACAGCATGGCGGATGCCAGCAGCCAAAGCGCTGCGGTGCAATCGGCCCAGACCCAAGCGGCTTTGGCAACCAGCCAGACCGGCACATATAAGGCTTACGGTGTGGCCACGCATGCGCACATGACCTACAGCGGGACCAGCGACTTGCCCATCACGGTCGACGCTTTGGGCATGTGGATGGGGCGTGCCGATGACCGCTCTTATAGCCTTGAAACCTATTCCAACGTGGCGAGCGGGACGCTGGACCGTGACGTGACGACATCGACCCTGAGTGCCGGTGGCACGCTGAAAACCGATACGGGCTTGGTCGTGGGCTTTGGCATCGGTGGCCAGTCCGGAGAGGCCTCGATGTCAAGCGCCTATATGAAATCGTCCGACTCCAGCTATAACGGGGCTTATGCCGGTGTCACTTTGGCAAAGCAGATCAAGAGCTTTACGGTCTTCGGCGGATTGACGGCCGGCATGCAGAGCACCTCTTATGACCGGTGGGAAAACAACAACCTTGTCGTGGGTGGTATCGACAAGGCCACGGGTGACTATCACAGCAGCTATGTGAACGCCCAAGCCGGGGCGGCAGGTCACTTCAAGCTGGCCTACGGGATCACCGTCTCACCGGGTTTGACGCTGCGCTACACCAATGCCCGCCTTGACGCCTATTCTGAAACGGGCGATGACACTGCGGCTTTGGCTTCGGTGGCAGAACAGTCGTTCGGGATCATGGAAAAGCAGGTCGATCTGAACGTCGAAAAGGCCCTTGGTCTTGGCAGCGTGAATGCAAAGCTTTCCTTGACCAAACGGACACTGCGCAATGGCGACAGCGTCGATGTGACGATGATTGGCGATCAAGAAACCATCTCGGGCTTTGCGGCTGACACCACCACCCGAACCCTTTCGGTGGGCTACAGTGCCAGCCTTTCCACCGGCCTCAGCTTGAACGTGGAAGCCTCTCGCGATGTCGGGTCCGATAGTGTATCGGGCACGACCGTTGGGGGTGGGTTTAAACTGGCCTTCTAAGGGGGTGCGGCACTTAAACCATGAAACGGCCCTTTGGATGGAGGGGCCGTTTTTGCAAGATCGGGGCAGCGCGGGCGCGGTGCTCAAAAGAAATGGAACGACAATGATGCGCAAGTTTTGGTTGGCTCTTCTCATTTTAACTGCCTCGTCGGGTGCGGCAGGGGCCGCTGCGACTGACCTGCAGGTTGGGCAGGCTTTCGGTGCTTGGGTGTTTCAGTGCTCGGCTGTGGGGCAGGACAAAACCCTTTGCGCCTTTCGGACAACCGTCGTGTCGGCTGACACAAAACAGATCGTTGTCGATTTGCGCATCGCCCGCCCAGACCCGAAAGCCGATTACATCATGTCGGCGATCTTGCCTTTGGGATTGAACATCCAAGCCGGTGTCAAAACCGCGGTGGATGGCGTGGACAGCACAGATTTGCTGCTGCGGGCGTGTTTTGCCAAAGGCTGCATCGCCACAGCCGACCTTGCAGAGGCAACTGTTCAAAGCCTGACATCTGGCAAGGACTTGTCTTTGAAATTTGACATGTCTGGAAAGACGATCACCGCGACCATGAAGCTCGAAGGTCTGAACGACGCATTGGCCGCTGCCAAGTGGTAGGCTCTGTCGCCCTGCCTTTATCGACCCGTCAGGAACCCGTCTATGACCGTGCTGCTTTCGCTCACTGACGCCCTGCAAAAGGCCCATTCAGCGCAAGCGCGGGGGGATTATGATGAAACTGCAAGGGTGGCGCGGGCAATCTTAAAGGTTGAACCGCGTGCCCATGCGGCCCATCATCTGATGGCGCTTGTTTTGCACGCCAAGGGCGATCTGGATGGCGCCATTGCGGCCCTGCGCCGCGCCTTAGCCCTTGCCCCGCGCCAGGCGCTGTATTGGTCCAATCTGTGTGAAATGTTGCGGCAGGCCAAACAGCTTGACCAAGCCGTAGACTGTGGTCGAAAGGCCATTGAGCACGGCCCCCAGATGCCCTCGGCCCATGGCAATCTGGGTGTCGCGCTTTATGATCAAAAAGACTATGACGCCGCTGAAGCTTGCCAATTGTGCGCCATAGCCTTGGATCCCAAAGCGCCGCGGTCGCTGAACAATTTGGGCAGCATCGCCCTGAAGCGCGACGACCTTGCAAGCTCAGAAAGCTACTACCGCCGCGCTTTGGCCGCCGATCCGGCCTATACCGAGGCTCTGTGCAATCTGGCCACCGTCTTGGTGGACCGGGAAAAACCCCAAGAGGCCCTAGATCTTTTGCGCCCGCGTGAAGCCCATTGCAGCACCGCTGCAGACTGGCACCGCGCTATGGGTCGGGCCTGTCTGGCGTTGGATAGCCTTGATCTTGCGGAAATCAGTTTTCGCCGATCAATTGCGCTTACCTCTGGCGTGGCCGCCTCTCATTTGGGTCTGGCCGAGGTTTTGCATAAGAAAAATCAACCCGAACTGAGCCTGATCGCCGCCAAGCGCGCCCAAGAGCTTGATCCTGACAGCGCTGCGGCCCTGTATCACGTCGGGCAATGCGAGGCTGATCTTGGCCATACCGACACAGCGCTTGCGCTGTTTACCCGCGCTATCGAGATGGAGCCCAAGGCGGTCGGCGCTTTGATTGCACGAGGGCATCTGGCGATGGAATTGGGCGATGCCGAAAAGGCGCGGGCCGACTTTGCCGCCGCGCGTTTGGCCAAGCCCGACCTGTTGAGCGGGCTTTTGGCCGAGTTGAAGCTGCGCAAGGTGACTGCGGACGACCCAAGTTTGGCCGAGCTGGAACGGCGTGTTGCTGACATTGAAACAGTCGTGCCGGACAGGGCGGTTTCGCTGCTTTACGCCCTTGGAAAGTGCTATGACGACCTTGGTCGCTACGACGCTGCCTTTGGCGCTTTTGCGCAGGGGGCGGCGTTGAAACGCAGCAAGATCACCTATGACGCGGATGCCTATGCCGATGCGGTTGACCGTCTGATGTCTGCCTGTGATCGCGCAGCGCTTGACCGTCTGCGCGGCGCGGCGCTGTCGGACTCTCGCGCCATCTTTGTGATGGGCATGCCGCGCTCTGGCACGACGATGACGGAATCCATTCTGGCCAGCCATCC
>JBAXLX010000174.1:0-7352 GCA_037134595.1 Pseudomonadota bacterium | reverse complement strand
ACGCGGTTGCCTTTCGGGGCCCCTGCCACGCAGAGAAACTTCAGGGTTTCCAGCAATTGCGCGGGGCTTTTGACGCGAATCACACCCACCCGCGCGAACAAAGCGTCGTACAGATCATCCGTCCCCGACAACGACCCGGTGTGGCTGACAGTCAACGCGGCCCCGATCTGCGACGACCCCGTTTTCAACGCCACCAAGGGCACGCCCTTTTGCGCAGCCCGCAGTGCCACTGCAGCAAAGCGGGGCACATCGCGCAGGCCTTCAATATGCATGCCAATCGCGCGCACAGCGGGGTGGTCAATCAGGTGGTCAACGAAATCTTCAAGGCTTAACACCGATTGATTGCCGCAAGAGATCATATGCGTCAGCGGCAAGGACCGCTGGCTCATCGTGATGTCCGACGACAGCATCCCGCTTTGGGTGATGATGGCCGCCCCATAGCCGGGCGATCCGCCACCATGGGCAAAGGGCCAAAGCGCCGCGCGGTCAAGATAGTTGATCACGCCGTAGCAATTGGGGCCAACAAGGGCCAGATCGCCCGCCGCTGTAATCAGTTCAGCCTCTCGCGCTTGGCCTGCGGCACCCGCCTCGCGAAAGCCGGCGGTATAGCACACGATTCCGCCTGCGCCGCGTGCCGCCAGTTGCGCCGTGGTGGCGATGGCGGCGGGGGCTGGCACGGCCAGAAAGGTGGCATCGGGGGCCTCGGGCAGGTCGGCGACGCTGGCAAAGCAAGGATAGCCGCCCAAGGTTTGGCGCTTGGGGTTCACCGGCCAGATCTGACCGGTGTAGCCGATGCGCTTAGCCTCGTTGATCGCCACTTCGGCATCGCGGCCACCGATAAAGGCGATGTGGCGCGGCGACAGCAAGCGGGCAAGGTTTTGCGAGCGCGCCAAGGTCATGCGCCATAGGGCCTTAGGATAGAGCGCGTGATGATATGGCGCTGGATTTCTGACGTGCCGTCCCAGATCCGCTCTAGCCGGCTGTCGCGCCACAGGCGTTGGATGGGCATTTCTTCCATCAAGCCCATGCCGCCAAAGATTTGCACGGCATCATCGGCCACACGGTTGAGCATTTCCGAACAATAGACTTTGACCATCGACACATCGGCATCGCTCAAGCGCCCCTCTTCGGCGCGGGTGACGGCATCGGCCACCAGCAAATCGCCCGCCCGCAGGCCGATGGCCATATCGGCCAGCTTAAAGCCCGTGGCCTGAAACTGGCCGATCGGTTGGCCAAATTGCTTGCGGTTGGCGGCCCATTCGGTGGCAAGGCCGATGATGCGTTCAGCCTTGCCGCAGCAGCAGGTGCCGACCCAAACCCGGCCCATGCCCAGCCATTGACCGGCCAGTTCAAACCCTTTGCCCTCTTCGCCCAAAACTTGGTCAGGCCCCAAGCGCACCTCGTTAAAGGCCAGTTGAAAGGTTTTATAGCCGCGGTAGCTGACGGATTTGTTGCCTTCGCGGATATCAAACCCCGCGGTTCCGACATCGACCAAAAACGCCGTGATCCGCTTGCGCGGGCCGCGCTTGGTGTCATCCACGCCAGTCGCGGCAAAGACGATGGCAAAGTCGGGCATACAGGGGCCTGATATAAAGTGCTTGGAACCGTTCAAGATCCAATCGGCCCCATCGCGCCGCGCATTCGATTTCATGCCCATGGCGTCAGATCCTGCTTCCGGCTCTGTCAGGGCAAACAACTCGCGCTTTTCGCCGCGCACGGCGGGCATCAGGTAGCGGTCGATCTGGTCACCCTGACAGGCCAAAAGCAGCTCTGTTGGCCGCCCGATCCACGAATGCAGCGCATGGCTGGTCTTGCCATATTCGCGTTCGATCAAGGACATGGCCTTCATCGACAGCCCCCCCCCGCCCACCCGTTCGGGCATATTGGCCGAATACAGCCCCGCCTCTTTTGCCCGCGCTTCAATCTGGCGGCCCAGATCGGGCGGGACGGTGCCGGTGCGGTCGACCATCTCTTCGTGGGGGAAAATCTCGGCCGCCATAAAGGCGCGCACGGTGGACAAAAGCAGTTCGGTTTCGTGGGTATCTGTGGTCACTTTGGGCCCCTATGCGGCAGGTCTGGCGCGCCGCGCGGCCAGCGCCCAGATGGCAAAGGCCAGCAAGGTGATGGCCATCAGCACAACGGCTGCGGCGGCGACGGTTGGGTCGGTGTTTTCGCGGATGCCGTTCCACATGCGGCGCGGCAGGGTGTAGACGCTGAATTTCGACAAAAACAGCGTCACGACGATCTCGTCCCAAGACGAGATAAAGGCAAAGACAGCGCCCGCCAGAATGCCGGGCCGAATGCCGGGCACAATCACCCGCCGCATCGTCACCCAGTTTGACGCCCCCAAATTGCGCGAGGCCTGTTCCAGCCTTGGGTCAAACCCCGCAAGCGAGGCCGATACCGTGATCAGCACCAGGGGGGCCGACAGCACGGTATGGGCCAAGATCAGGCCCGTATAGCTGTCAATCAGGCCCAAGGGCACGAACAGGCGCGAAAAGGCCATGGCGGCGATGATCGGCGGCACGACGAGCGGAAGTAGCAGAACCGAGCGCACCACCTCGCCCGCAGGCGAGGAAACCCGCCACAGGCCAATGGCGCAGAGCGTGCCAATGGTGGTGGCAAGCAAGGTTGAAACGGCCCCGATCACGGTCGATTGAGCGAAGCTTGACAGCCATTCAGGGCTGGAAAACAACTCGCGGTAATATTGCAGCGATAGTTCATCGGTGGGGAACGACAGGAAGGTCTTGGGCGTTAGCGATACGGGGATTGCCACCAAGGCCGGCGCAATCAGCACGACCAGCAGCACCCAAGCAAATCCGGTGTTCAGCTTGGAAGGAAGGCTTTGCCTCATGTCCGCGCCCCGCCAAAAACGCTCGACAGTTTCATGAAGCGCGACATGATGAACATCAGCGCCAAAACCCCAAACAGCAAGATCGCAGCCAGCATCGCCGCTGTGCCCCATTGCAGCGTGATCAGCACCTGAACCGAGATATATTCCGCCACCATCAACACCTTACCGCCCCCCAGCACCGCCGGAATGACATAAAAGCCAAGGTTGATGATAAAGACCACAAGAGAGGCTGCCACGACCCCCGGCTTGGTCAACGGCAGATAAATCCGCCAAAACGTCTGCGCCCCGCTTCCCCCCAGCGAGCGCGAGGCCTGCACCACCCGCCCATCAATGCTTTGCATTGCGGCGAAAATCGGCAGAACGGCATAGGGCACCATGTAATGCACCATCCCGATCAAAACCCCCAATTCGTTGCGCATGAACGCAATGGGTGCGGTGATGATGCCCAAAGCCTCTAGCCCCGAATTGACCACCCCATTGCGGCCCAAAAGCATCAGCCACGAAAAGGTGCGCACCAGAACCGATATCCAGAACGAAATCAGCAAAAGCCCCACCATCCGGCTTTGCGCCGGGCCTGTGGCATGCACCATGGCATAGGCGATAGAATAGCCCAAGATCACGCTAATGGCCGTGCAAATCACGCAAACGCGCAGCGTGGTCCATAAAATGCGGCGCAGCGTGTCGGAACTGCCCAGTTGGGCATAGTTCCCAAACCCCGGCGCGGGGTCGGTGACGCTGATCCACAGCACGTTCAAAATGGGGCCAAGGAACAGCCCCCCCACCAAAAGCAGGAACGGCAGCACCAAAAGCCAGCCAGACTTTATCGGCAAGCGCATGGGGAACCCTTTTATAAATGCACCGGCAGGACGGATGGCCCGCCGGTGCAAGACTGGCTTTAGCTGATTGCCGCCAAGAAAGCGTTCACAGCCGCATCGGTGTTCTCGCCCCACCATGTCGGATCGTTCAGCGCGATCATCGGCATATTGGCCGCCGAGGTGATCGAATAGGGCTGATCCACTTCGGCCATTTGCGCGATGGCTTCGGGGTTGGTGGGGGTCATGCCAAGGCAGGCGAACAGGTCCAACTGGGCGGGCACCGATTGGGCGGTTGCGATGAATTTCATCACATCGGCCCCACCCGGATTGCCCTTGGGCACAATGTAAGCCCCCGGCATGGCCAAGGCTTGGTTCATCACCAGCTTATAGCGGCCATTGGTTTCGGTTTCGATGCTGCGGCCACGGTTTTGCCAGACCATGCCCATCGACACCTCGCCATTGACGATCATGTCATGCGCTTCGGACCCCGAGCCCCAATAGATCGTATCGGCCTTGATCGCCGTGATCTTCTTGATCGCACGGTCAATGTCGAGCGGATAAAGCTTGTCCTTTTCCACACCGTCCGCCATCAGCGCCGCTTCCAGCGACCCGTTGGCCCATTTGTACAGCGAGCGTTGGCCGGGGAACTTGGCCGTATCAAAGAAATCCGCCCAAGAGGCGGGTGCGCCATCGGGATAGGCTTGGGTGTCATACATAAAGGCATAGCCGTACAGGATGATCGAAATGCCAAATTCCAGCGCGTAGCCGTCGACGGTTTTGGTCTTGTCGATCACCGAGTAATCCAGCGCCTCAAGATGGCCGGTTTTGCCCAAGGCCACGGCGTCAAACAGGTCGGCGTCGCAGACGTCGGCGGTGACATGGCCGCTGTCGACCATCTCTTTGATCTTGCCCTGCAAGGGGCCCGAGGTATCAAATTTCAGCGGAATGCCGGTGTCTTTGGTAAAGGCCACGCCAATGGCGCTTTGGTGGCACTCTTCCGACTGCCCGCCCCAATTCCACATCACGATTTCCGAGGCTGCGGCTTCGGCCTTTCCGGCCAGAACCGAAGCGCTGGCAAAGCCTGCGATGCCGCAGAGCGCCAAAAAGCTGCGGCGTTCCATTTTTCCGGCTTGAAAGGCCTGCGCGCCTTGCAGAAGTGTCTCACGCATGAAGTTTTTGTCGTGCATTTTCGAACCTCCTTGTTGTGGGCCATTTTGGCCCTGTTGTGACATCACCGGGTTGGTCCCGGCTTGGGCTTGTTTCATAGAGTATGGCCTGACAGGCGCACGGCGGCGCTGTCGGACCACATCAAATCGACGCGCGCGCCTGCGGGCAAAGCCTGCCCGCTGCGCCAAGCGTCGACATCCACTTCGATCGGGTCCATCCCGGGAACCTCGACCTGATATTTCAGCACAGCGCCGAAATAGGTGACTGACAGGACCACGCCTGAAACCGTGTTGGCCCCCGTCCCTTGCCCTTGCGGGGCAAGGTCGATCTTTTCAGGGCGCAGCGCAAAGACAGCGCCGTTGCGGTGCAAAAAGTTGCTTTTGCCCAAGAAACTGGCGGCAAAGGCGGTTTTGGGGGTTTGATACAGCTCGGCGGGCGTGCCCACCTGTTCGATGCGCCCGTTTTGCATAATGACAATGCGGTCCGACATCGACAGGGCTTCTTCTTGATCATGGGTGACATAGACAAAGGTCGTCCCCACGCGGCGGTGGATTTCTTTCAGCTGTGCCTGCACCTCGACCCGCAGCTTTTTGTCCAAGGCGCCCAAGGGTTCATCCAGCAACAAAACCGGCGGCGCAAAGCACAAGGCCCGCGCCAAAGCCACCCGCTGCTGCTGGCCGCCTGACAATTCCTTGGGCAGGCGCTTGGCAAAACCGTTCAGGCGCACAAGGTCCAGCATCTCGGCCACGCGGGCATCGATCTCGGCCTTGGGTCTGCGGCGGACGGATAGGGGATAGGCGATGTTGTCGTGGACACTCATATGCGGAAACAGCGCATAGCCTTGAAACACCATGCCAAAATTGCGCTTTTCCGCCGGCGTTTGCGCAATTGACACGCCGCCCAGCAAAATATCGCCTTGGCTGATGTCTTGAAACCCCGCGATCATCATCAACAGCGTGGTCTTGCCAGAGCCTGAGGGGCCCAGAAGGGTCAAAAACTCGCCCTTCTCGATCTGCAAGGTCACGTTATCGACAGCCGTAAAGGCACCGTAGCGTTTGCTCAGCGACGTCAGATGCAGGCTGCCGCTGGGGCTTGTCATGGCTTAGGCATCCGCGCCGCGCAGTTTCAGTTTGTTGCGCGCCTGTTGCGGGGTCAGCACCCGCGCGCCCATGCGGGTGATGATGCCAATCACCCGTTCAACCAGTTGCGCATTGGTGGCGAGAACCCCGCGATCAAGGAAAAGGTTATCTTCCAGCCCCACGCGCACATTGCCGCCCAAGGCCACGGCGGCGGCGGCCATGGGCATTTGCATCCGGCTGATGCCGAAACTGGCCCAGCTGGCTTGCGGGGGCAGATGTTCTTTCATGGCTTTCATGGTTTCGACAGTCTGATCGGCCCCCCACGGAATGCCCAAACACAGTTGAAACATCGGCGGATCGGCCAAAAGCCCCTCGTCCATCATGGCGCGGGCAAAGCGGATATGGCCCAGTTCGAACACCTCAAGCTCGGGCTTGACGCCCCATTCCTTGGTCAGGGCCGCCATCCGCCGCAGGATCGGCGGGGTCGAGATATAGATGCTGTTGTCATTGCCAAAATTCAGCGTGCCGCAGTCAAGGCTGCAGATTTCAGGCAGACAGTCCTTGACATGGGCCAAGCGTTCGTCGGGACCGACCATATCGGTGCCCGGTCCGGGCATGGCCCAATTGGTGGGGTCCGGCGTCCAATCGCCGCCCATGCCCGCGGTCAGGTTGATCACGATATCGGTGCCACTGGCGCGCACACGGTCGACCACTTCGCGAAACAAAGCCGGATCGCGCGAGCCTTTGCCCGTGACCGGATCGCGCACATGGATATGGGCGCAAGAGGCGCCTGCCTTGGCAGCCTCGATCGCCTCGCGGGCGATTTCGGCGGGGGTTACGGGCACATGCGGGCTTTTGCCCGTCGTATCGCCAGCCCCGGTTACAGCACAGGTCACCACCACGTCGAAGTTCATCCAAGCCTCCTGCTTTTGGGGTATCTTGTGCCTTCGATTTTGGTTTCCTTTCATTTATTCGTCACATATCCTGCCCCCATGTCGAAAAATCGCACCTTCCCACCGGATCATCCCGCCATAGCGGAAAGCGAGACTCCCAGCCCCCTTCAGGTCACCTTCCTGATCGTGCCGCGCTTTAACATGTCCACGCTGGTGACGATGATTGAACCGATGCGGATCGCCAATTACCTGTCGCCGCAGCCGATTTATGCGTGGGATATCGTGTCGTTTGACGGCGAACAGATCACGGCCAGCAACGGGCTAACCCTGCCCGCCCACCTGCCCACCGACCGCAAAAGGCGCGGCGAGGTGATCTTTGTGATGGGCAGTTGGGGGGCGGAAAGCTACACCAACAAGACAGTGTTTTCATGGATTCGCCGCCAAGCCCGTGAGGGCGCGCGGATTTGCGCGGTAGAGTTGGGCACCTACCTTGTGGCGCGGGCGGGCCTGCTGTCAGGGCGCAAGGTGACAACCCATTGGTCTT
>JBAXLX010000173.1:0-7374 GCA_037134595.1 Pseudomonadota bacterium | reverse complement strand
CCGCAGCGGCACACAAACAGGCGGCGTTTGAATTGGCAGCGCGGTTTTTTGCGCTGTGCGGTTAGGCGGATGGCAGCTTTGGCACAGCCGGCGCTGTGGCTTGACCTTCCGGACGCAGCGCTGATGATGCAAACTGCCAGATGAACACGGGATATCGGGACACAGCGACATGTTAAAATACCTAACGCTCGGTCTGATCGCCAGCTTATGCGTGATGTCAGGCATGGCCAAGGCCACAACGCTAGAGGATGTCAAAGCCCGTGGCATGCTGAACTGCGGCGTCAACACCGGTTTGACAGGCTTTGCCCTGCCCGATGCCAAGGGCATCTACCAAGGGTTTGACGCCGACCTGTGCAAAGCCGTGGCCGCCGCCGTTTTGGGCGACGCCGCCAAGGTGCGCTACGTGCCCACCACGACCGAGGGCGCCTTTGCCGCCTTAAGCGCAGGTGAGGTTGACCTTTTGGCGCGCAACATGGCTTGGACCTTGTCGCGCGACACAAGCCTGCAGGCCGACTTTGTGGCTGTCAGCTATTATGATGGCCAAGGGTTCATGGTGAAGCAAGACTTGGGCATTTCCTCGGCCCGCGAATTGGACGGCGCGCGGATTTGCGAGCACACCGCCACCACCGAATCCAGTCTGACCGACTACTTCAAGGCCAATGCAATCAAGTACAGCCCCATCCTCGTCACCGACGAGGCCGATGCGCAACGCCAGTTTCTGGGCGGCGGGTGTGATGCGATGACGGCGGATATCTCTGTCCTGTCATCGCTGCGCGCGACCTTGCCTCAGTCGGATGACTATGTGATTTTACCAGAAATCATCTCGAAAGAGCCTTTGGGCCCTGTGGTGCGCCACGGCGACAACGCTTGGGGCGACATCGTCCGTTGGACCTTTTACGCCCTGCTGACGGCGGAAGAAAAAGGCATCACCAAGGCCAATATCGAAGAGATGTCCACCACCACCCAAGACCCCGAAGCCCGCCGCCTGCTGGGGGTCGAGGGGGATATGGGCCAAATGCTGGGCCTTGACCCCGATTGGGCCAAGCGCGCCATTGCCGCCGTTGGCAATTATGGCGAGATGTTTGAGGCCAACATTGGCATCACCACGCCCATCAAACTGGCCCGAGGCTTGAACGCCCTTTGGACCCAAGGGGGCCTGCAATATGCCCCGCCCTTTCGCTGACCTCAAGGACCCATGATGCTTGACCTTTTGCCCCTTAACCCTTTGGCCGTGCAAATCACGGCGATGAACAAATGGTTTGGGACCTTCCACGTGCTGCAAGACATCAACATGACAGTGCAAAAGGGCGAAAAGATCGTGATCTGCGGCCCCTCTGGGTCGGGTAAATCTACCCTGATCCGCTGCATCAACCGGCTGGAAGAGCATCAAACCGGCCAGATCATCGTCGACGGCACAGAGCTGACCTCTGATGTGAAAAACATCGACAAGGTGCGCTCGGACGTGGGGATGGTGTTTCAGCAATTCAACCTTTTTCCCCATCTCACCATCCTGCAAAACCTCACCCTCGCGCCTATGGCCGTGCGCAAAGTGCCCAAAGCCGAGGCCGAAGAGACGGCGATGTATTTTCTGACCAAGGTGAAAATTCCTGAACAGGCGCAAAAATACCCTGCGCAACTGTCGGGGGGCCAGCAGCAACGGGTGGCCATCGCCCGCTCGCTTTGCATGAAGCCGCGCATTATGCTGTTTGACGAGCCGACCTCTGCGCTTGACCCCGAGATGATCAAAGAGGTGCTGGATACCATGATTGATCTGGCCAAAGAGGGCATGACGATGCTGTGCGTGACCCATGAAATGGGCTTTGCCCAAGCGGTGGCCGATCGGGTGATTTTTATGGATCAGGGGCAGATTGTTGAACAGGCCGATCCCATGACCTTCTTTTCCCAGCCGAAATCTGACCGCACCAAGCTGTTTCTCAGCCAGATTTTGGGTCATTAAAGGGCGGCAGGGCGTGGATGGGCGATGGCGCCCATCCACGGGCCTTAAGCGATGATCTCAGCGGGAACGACAAAATCCACCGCGGTAGCCCCGCCAAAGGCGACATCTTCCCAGCGTTCCGCCACAAAGTCGCACACCATCGTGGCCCCTGTCGGATAGCGGGCAAAGTCGTCATGCAAGGGGGCATGGGCCACCAAGCGGGCGGCAAATTCGGCAATGCCCGGATTGTGCCCGATCATCATCACACAGTCTTGCGTGGCATGGCGCAACACGGCCAGCATCACATCGGGGCCCGCGTGGTAAAGTGCCGGCTTTAAATGCAAAATCGGTGTGCCGGGCAGGGCCGGGGCCAGTCCCGCCCAAGTGCCTTGGGTGCGCAGCGCGTCAGAGCACAGAACTTCGCCGGGCACATAGCCACGCGAGGCGAGCCATGTGCCCAACTCTGCCGAGGCGGCTTTGCCGCGCTCGTTTAAGGGGCGGTCATGGTCAGGGGTCGCTGGATCGTCCCAGCTGGACTTGGCATGGCGTGTCAGGATTAGACGCTTCATGGGTGAAACTGCCTCATATGGTAGGCGGATTGAGAGGGCATCCTTGCATAGCCTGCCCCTGCGGGGCAAGGGCTGCGCACAAGGCAACCGCCGCTCAGGCAGTCTGCGCCGTCGGGTTGATCGAGATGGGCGTGACAGCGCGGCACGTCGTAGCCCGCTCCGGTGAGGGCCGATGCGGGGCAGGCGGTCAGGCAGGGCTTGGCGCAGGTCGCACAGGGCTGCACGGCAGGTGCTGGCAGCGTAAGTGCGCGCGGCAGCGCCAAGGCCCCACGAAAGCTGACCATCAGCCCCTGTGTGGCATGCACCAGCAGCTTGACCGGGCTGTCCCAGACGCGGCCCGTGCGCAGGGCCCAAGAATAGAAGGGCTGATAGGGCGGCCCACCAAACGGAAAAAGCGCCTTAGCCCCCAGATCACAGGCCACCCGCCCGATCACACGGCGCGACCAGCGGTCTAGGGGGTGCGGCCCGCTCCATTCCGGCTGTGCTTGCACATGGGCCCAAAAGCCGGGCTCTTTCGGCCCGATCAGCAAAAGCGTGCGGGTTCCTGCAGGAAAGCCCGCCTCGTCCTCGTCCACCGCAAAGCCGCCCAGAACCTCTAGAAAATGCGGATCAAGGGCGGCTTGAATGTTAGGGATGTCTTCGCTCAACGCCGCACGCGCGGCTTGACCCGCGGCTCGGTGGAGCGGATTTGGCTGCCCGCGCCGTGATCGGTGAACAGTTCCAACAGGGCGGCATTGGGCAACCGGCCGTCAAGAATCGTCACCGCCCGCACGCCCTGTTCCAGAGCCATCAGGGCGGTTTCGGTTTTTGGGATCATGCCGCCTGCAATCGTGCCAGCGGCAATCATGGCGCGGATTTCATCGGGGGTGATGTTCGTCATCACCTCTCCGGCGGCGTTTTTCACACCCGCGACATCGGTGAGCAACAGCAGGCGGTCGGCCTGCAAAGCGCCCGCAATGGCCCCTGCGGCTGTGTCGCCATTGACGTTAAAGGTTTCGTTATCCGCCATGCCCGTGGCCACGGGGGCCACGACGGGAATAATCCCGGCTTTGTAAAGGTCGCGCAGCACCTGCACGTTCATTTCCACCGGCCGTCCGACATAGCCTAATTCCGGATCATCCGCCACGCAGACCATCAAGTCGTCGTCTTTGCCCGAGATTCCGACCGCCCGCCCGCCCGCATCCATAATCGCCTGCACGATGCGCTTGTTGACCAAGCCCGACAGGATCATTTCCACCACCTGCACCGTGGCCTTGTCGGTCACCCGCTTGCCGCGCACAAATTCCGATGTGATGCCCAGTTTGGTGAGCATGTCGTTGATCATCGGCCCGCCGCCATGCACGACCACCGGATTGACGCCGACCTGCCGCATCAAAACGATGTCGCGCGCGAATTCGGCCATGGCGGCATCATCGCCCATAGCATTGCCGCCGAATTTCACCACCACCACGGCACCGGAAAAGCGCAACAGGTGGGGTAGGGTTTCGGACAAAAGGCGGGCCGTTGTAAGGGCCTCTTCGCGGCTGACGGTTTGGGGTTTCATCTCGATCTCCGGGGTTTGCACCCTCAATTACGGCAGAAGCGCCGCCCTGCCAAGCACCTTGCCCTTTGGTGCGGCTTGGGTAGTATGCACCACATGATATATCAAAAAACTCTTGTTCTGACAGGTGCCTCGCGGGGCATCGGGCACGCCACGGTCAAGCGCTTTTCGGCCGAAGGTTGGCGGGTGCTGACCTGTTCGCGCCAACCTTTTGACCCGCGCTGCCCGTGGCCGGGGGGCGAAGAGAATCACATCCAGATCGACCTCGCCAGCCCGGACAAAACCATTGCCGCGCTGGAGGTGATCAAGGCCAAGGTCGATGGCAAGCTTGATGCCCTTGTGAACAATGCTGGCATCAGCCCCAAAGGCCCCGGTGGCGCGCGATTGTCGACGCTGACCACGGATTTGCGGACGTGGGGGCAGGTGTTTCACGTCAATTTCTTTGCCTCGATCGTCTTGGCGCGGGGATTGATGCACGAATTGTCGGCGGCCAAGGGGTCGGTGGTGAATGTCACCTCGATTGCCGGCAGTCGGGTGCATCCTTTTGCAGGCGCAGCCTATGCCACGTCAAAAGCGGCTTTGGCAGCCTTGACGCGTGAGATGGCGCATGATTTTGGCCCTTTGGGCGTGCGTGTGAATGCCATCGCCCCGGGAGAAATTGAAACGGCCATTTTGTCGCCCGGCACAGATAAGATCGTCGAGAAACTGCCGATGAACCGCTTGGGCCAACCGCGTGAAGTGGCAGATGCGATTTGGTTTTTATGTTCGGATCAGTCGAGCTACATTTCGGGTGCTGAGCTGCAAGTTAACGGTGCGCAGCACGTCTGAGCCACGATTTTTCTGCGAAAAATCTGGTTTCGAATTTTCGGCGAAAATTCGTTTCCTTGAGATTTTTCGCAGAAAAATCGGGGCCAATTTGCAAAGAGCGAGATTGAAGACAAACGGCGACCTGCGCGCTCACTCCAACCCGGCAATGATGGCACGCAAGGTTTCAATCCCCTCACCCTTTTCCGAAGAGGTCAGCACAATTTCCGGATAGGCTGCAGGATGTTTTTTCAGCGCAGCTTGGACTTGGGCGATATTGGCTTCGCGCGTGGCCACGTTGACCTTGTCGGCCTTGGTCATCACCACCTGAAACGTCACCGCGGATTTGTCGAGCAGCGTCAGGATCTCCTCGTCCACATCCTTCACCCCGTGCCGCGTGTCGATCAGCACAAACGCGCGGCGCAGGGTTTGGCGTCCGGCGAGGTATTGTTTCAACAGCGCCTGCCACTTGGCCACCACGGCCACGGGCGCTTCGGCATAGCCATAGCCCGGAAGATCAACCAAGTAGCGCTCTTCGCCCAAGGTAAAAAAGTTGATCTCTTGCGTGCGCCCCGGCGTGTTCGATGCCCTAGCCAAGTTCTTGCGCCCAGTCAAGGCATTGATGAGGCTAGATTTACCAACATTCGAGCGACCTGCAAAGCAAACCTCCAGCCGGTCGGCGGGGGGCATGTGCACCATGGCGACGACGCCTTTGAGAAAATCCACCGGCCCTGCAAACAACAGACGGCCCTTTTCCTTAGGCTCAAATTCCGGTTCTTCGGCCAAGGGGAAGGTCAGGCTCATCTCTTGTTCCATTCGTCAAATAGGGCCCCAGCACAAAACGCAACGGACGCGAGAACCTCGCGTCCGTGATCTTCGGGTCGGGTCAACTCGATTTGGGCCACATGCCCTGTCATTTTCGCGGCGCTTTAGAACTATTGGCCGCCTTTGGCACAGGCTTTTTCACCGCCGCCGTGATGTTGCCGAAGATATCCGGCCGCCGCCCGTGGCTCCACATGATGATATATTGCTGGGCGAAGGTGATGGTGTTGTTGGTGATCCAGTACAGCACCAGACCCGAGGCAAAGCTTCCCAGCATGAACATGAAAATCCACGGCATCCATGCCATGATCTGGGCTTGCGCCTGATCGGCGGGAGCCGGGTTCAGTTTTTGCTGCAACCACATCGAAATACCAAGCAAGATTGGCAAAAGGCCAATAAAGATCGTGTGCAATATGCTGCCTGTCACCGGCACTGCCCATGGCAGCAGACCGAACAGGTTGAACAGCGACGACGTGTCGGGCATCGACAGGTCTTTGATCCAGCCAAAGAACGGCGATTGGCGCAACTCGATGGTGACGTAGATCACCTTGTACAGGCTAAAGAAAATCGGCACCTGAAAGAACACCGGCAAACAACCCGCCGCCGGATTGACCTTTTTCACCTTATACAGGGCCATCATGTCTTTTTGCAGTTTGGCCTTATCCTCGCCGGCCTTCTCTTTCAGCGCCTCGATCTCGGGCTGAAGTTCTTTCATCCGCGCCATCGAGACATAGCTTTTGTAGGCCAACGGCAGAACCAGCAGCTTCAAGATGAAGGTAAGCCCGATGATCGCCAACCCCATATTGCCCAAGGCGCCGTGCATCAGGTGCAGCACAAAGAAGATCGGTTTGGTCAAAAAGAAGAACCAGCCCCAGTCGATCGAATCGATAAAGCCTGGAATCGCGACTTGGTCAGGGTTCACCTTTGCCCCGAACAGGCGCGACAGCCAGCCGGGGTTGTTTTCGTAGTTTGAAATCGTCTCCCACTCTTTGGCACCGGCGAAAAGACGGATGGACGATTGCGCCGTAGCGCCGGGGGCCACGGTCATCAGGGGTTGGCGCACCTCGGCCTGATAGATGTCAGCGGTGGGGGTGTATTTGGTGACGGCGGTGAAGGGTTTGCCCTGTTCAGGGATCAGCGTGGTCATCCAGTAATGGTCGGTAAAGCCGATCCAGCCATCGCCTTTGGACTCGACCGCTTCGCCCTTGGCACCTTCAAAATCGGCCAGTTTGGGCATGCCGTTGTATTTTGATTCCTCCAGATCGCCGTCGATCCGGCGCACCGGGCCTTCGTGCACGACATAGACGCCTTCCAGCTTGGGCAAGCCGTGGCGGGCGATGATGCCGTAGGGGGCCAGACGCGCCTCGGTCGTGCCAGAGTTTGCGACTTGATCGGTGACGGTGAACAAAAAGTCCTTGTCGACTGAAATCGTGCGGGTGAAGGTCAGGCCGTTGCCGTTGGCCCATGTCAGCGTCACGGGCTGGTCAGGGGCCAGCGTGCCGCCCTTGGTCAGGGACCATTCGGTTTTCGCCCCGGGCACATCGGCTTCGGTCAGGCCATTGCCGGGGGCAAAGCCAAAGACCGCGTAGTAGGGCTTGTCTTTGCCCACGGGCGACAGCAGCTGCACCGTGGGCGAGGTCGGGTCAACGGTTTCATGATAGGTCTTCAGCGCCAGATCGTCGATCCGCCCGCCCAGCATCGAG
>JBAXLX010000172.1:0-7431 GCA_037134595.1 Pseudomonadota bacterium | reverse complement strand
GTTGGTGGCAAAGCCGCCCAGCGCTTTGTAGAGCGCGGCGGGAATGTTGCGCACCCGAAAGACAAAGGTGGTGATCATATGTTCCGCCCGCCGCGACAAATCGGGTTCGCGTGACATCACCAAAAAGCGCGTGGTGTTGTTGGCCTGATCTTCGACATGGCGGGCCAAAACGTCCAGCCCGTAGATCTCTGCCGCGAGTTCTGAGGCCAAAGCCCCTTCGGCTTTGTCACCCAATGCCGCCACTTCACGGGCAGCGGCGGCGTTGTCGTGCCAGTTCAAGGTGGCCAAACCATGCTCTTTTATGAATTCGCGCGCTTGGCCATGCAGGATCGACATGGCGCGCACCCGTTTGACATCGCCGATCTGTGCGCCCTTCACCGCCAAAAGGTTCACATGCACCCGCACAAAGCTTTCATCGACGATGAACAACCCGCTTTGCGGCAACAACGTGTGCACATCGGCAATCCGCCCGTAGGTCGAGTTTTCGACAGCCAGCATCCCAAGCTCTGCCCCGCCTTGGCGCACCGTCTCGATCACCTCTTCAAAACTGGCGCAGGGCAGCGCCTCCATGAGGGGGCGCGATTGGCGGCAGGCCTGATGCATGTAGGCGCCGGGCTCTCCTTGAAAGGCAATTCGGCCGCTCATCTGGGCTTCTCCGCAAAAAACGCGCCCTTATGGGCAGTTGGGGGCGCTAGTACACCTTGCACCCCGCCGTGGGAAGCGGGTAGATAGCGCGCAAAGTCAAGCCGAGCGGAAGGTGCTGCATGTTCGACACGATGACCATGACCAAGATTGTTGGCGGCGTTTGCGGAACGCTGCTGTTTTTCCTGTTTGGCGCTTGGGCGGCTGAAAGCCTGTACGGCTTTGGCGAAGAACCCAAGGCCGAAGAACGCACCTTTGCCTATGCGATTGCGGTTGAGGGGGGCGGCGAACAAACCGCCGAAGCCACCGAAGCTGCCGTAGAGCCGACCTATATCGAGGTTGCAGCCACCGCCGATCCGGCCGCAGGGGAAAAGACCTTTGGCAAGTGCAAATCCTGTCACTCCGTTGAAGGCAAGAACATGACCGGCCCACATATAAACGGCGTGGTCGGACGCGCGCGCGGCTCGGTCGATGGGTTTGTCTATTCCGAAGCTATGGCGTCAAAGCATGATCCTTGGACACCTGAAGAGATTTATGCCTTTATCAAGGCCCCCAAAGACTACGTGCCGGGCACCAAGATGGGCTTTGCGGGCCTTGCCGACCCGCAAGACCGCGCCAATGTGGTGGCCTATCTGAGTACGCTGCAGTAAGTTTCGCCCGAACTGTGTCAGGCCGCCCCCTTTGGGCGGCCTTTTTGTTTGGCACACGCCCACCTCACGCAGTTGCAACTTGTGAAAGTGGCGCGTTCCGCTTTAGCTAAGGCGACTGGCAGGGCGCTAGGGTAGTTTACGGGGATCAAAGATGGGCAAAGCAAAGGGTCAACCCAAACCGCAAGCAGGGCAGCCTTTTTGGCAAAGGGCAACAGCCTTTGCCATCGTGACGCTGGGCGTGATGGGAAACGGCGCGTGGGCGCAAGATGCCATGATCATCACCAGCCACGGCATTTCGACCTTTGGCGATCTGAAATACGGCCCGGATTTTGTACCCGATTACGTCAACGTCAACGCACCCAAGGGCGGCGAGATTTCGGAATGGGCCTTTGGCAGCTTTGATTCGATGAACCCCTATTCCGTTAAAGGCAGCGCCGCTGCGGGGGCGAGCTTTCCTTACGAATCTATCCTGACGGGAACGGCCGATGAAATTGGCGCGTCTTATTGCTTGATGTGCACGACGATGGACTATCCCGCTGACCGCTCTTGGGTGATCTTTCATCTGCGCCAAGACGTGAAATTTTCCGACGGCTCGCCCATGACAGCCGATGATGTGGTGTTTTCTTATAACATCTTCGCCACCAAGGGCCTGTCCGACTTTCGCACCGTCTTTAACAAAGAGGTCGAAAAGGTCGAAGCGCCTGATCCGTACACCGTGAAATTCACCTTCAAAACTGGCATTCCCACACGCGATCTGCCCGCTTCGGTGGGGGGATTGCCGATCATTTCCAAGGCCGATTACGAAGCCCACAAGCGCGATCTGGAAGAATCGAGCCTTGAGCCATTTCTGGGCACAGGGGCCTATGTTTTAGATCACCTCAGCGCTGGCCAAACCGTGGTGTACAAACGCAACCCCGCCTATTGGGGCGAGGCATTGCCGATCAACAAAGGCACTAATAACTTTGATACCGTGCGCTACGAATATTTCGCAGACCCCAACGCGGCGTTTGAAGGGTTCAAGGGCGGCACTTATACCTTCCGGCAAGAAAATTCGTCCAAATCTTGGGCCACACAGTACGATTTCCCGCTGGTCGCCTCGGGAGCGGTGCAAAAGGTGGAATTGGCCAATGGCAATAAGGCCAATGGCCAAGCCTTCCTATTCAACCTGCGCCGCGACAAGTTCAAAGACCCCAAGGTGCGCGAAGCGATTGGGCTGATGTTCAACTTTGAATGGTCGAATAAGACGCTATTCTTCGGGCTTTATGCGCGGATCAATTCGGTTTGGGAAAATTCCTATCTCGCTGCAACAGGTGCGCCGTCGCCAGAGGAAGTGGCGATTTTGCAGCCCTTGGTCGATAAGGGCTTGGAACCCGACAGTATTCTGACCGATGCGCCGATCTTGGCCCCCACCTCCGGCGAAACGCAGCTAGACCGCAAGAATTTGCGCAAAGCCTCAGCCCTGTTGGATGAAGCGGGTTGGAAGGCCGGGGCTGACGGGATGCGGGTGAATGACAAGGGCGAGGTGTTGAAAGTTGATTTCCTCAACGACAATCCGGCTTTTGATCGCGTGATCACGCCTTATGTGGAAAACCTCAAAGCCTTGGGCATTGACGCGACCCTGTCTGATGTCGATTCGGCGCAGTTTGATACCCGCACCTCGCCGCCATCTTTCGACTTTGACATTATTACGGGCAATGCCCGCGCCGGAATGGAACCGGGGGACGAGATCGAGCAGTTCTACGGCTCGGCCACCGCTGACAATTCCACCTACAACGTTATGGGCTTAAAATCTCCGGCGGTTGACGCATTTGCACAGGGGGTTAAAGCCGCCAAGACCAAAGACGAATTGATCGTGGCCACCAAAGCGCTGGACCGTGTATTGCTGGCCGAAAAGTTCTGGGTGCCGCAGTGGTACAAGAATGTCTACACGCTGGCCTATTATGACATCTACGCCCACCCAGACCCGCTGCCGCCCTATGCTTTGGGCGAGCTGTCTTTTTGGTGGTATGACGCGGACAAGGCGGCCAAGCTAAAGGCCGCGGGCGTATTGCACTGAAAGGCGCGTGGCCCCGATGGGAGCCTATATTTTAAGACGATTGCTTTTGGTGATCCCCACCTTGTTGGGGATCATGGTGATCAATTTCACCCTGACCCAATTCGTCCCCGGCGGCCCCATTCAACAGGTGGCCGCGCGGGTCGAAGGCGATGGCAATTCAATTGAGAAAATCTCGGGCACGGGGTCAGATGCCGGACAAAATGTGGCGGGGGCCGATCAGGGCAACGGCTATATCGGCGCGCGCGGATTGCCGCCGGAATTCGTCGCCCAGCTCGAGGTGGAATTCGGCTTTTCCCGCATCGTCTGCGTCGATGGGTTCACCGGCACCCCCAGCCTGAAAGACCCCGCCTGCCACAAAGAGCCAATTCCTGCATGGAAGCGGTTTTTTATCATGCTGGGCAATTATATGCGGTTGGATTTCGGGGATAGCTATTTCCGCTCCACCTCGGTTGTGGGGCTGATCTTGGAAAAAATGCCTGTGTCGATCACGCTGGGGTTATGGAGCACCTTGATCGCCTATCTCATCTCAATCCCCTTGGGCATTCGCAAAGCCGTGCGCGATGGGTCGCGGTTTGATGTGTGGACATCTGGCATTATCATTGGGGCCTATGCGATTCCGGGGTTTTTGTTTGCGATTTTGCTGTTGGTTTTGTTTGCAGGCGGCAGTTATTACCGCATCTTCCCCCTGCGCGGGCTAACATCGGAAAACTGGGCCGAGCTTGGGGTTTTGGCGCAAATCAAGGATTATTTCTGGCACATCACGCTGCCGATTGTCGCCTCGACCATTTCCAGTTTTGCCACGCTGACGTTGTTGACCAAAAATTCGTTTCTGGACGAAATTCGCAAGCAATATGTCATGACCGCCCGCGCTAAAGGCCTGTCAGAAACGCGCGTGCTATACGGCCATGTGTTTCGCAATGCGATGCTGATCCCGATCTCGGGCTTTCCCGGCCTGTTTATCAGCGTGTTTTTCGGCGGATCATTGATTATCGAGACGATCTTTTCCTTGGATGGGTTAGGCCAGCTTGGCTACAAATCGGCGGTGGAACGCGATTATCCCGTGGTCTTCGGCACGCTGTTTGCCTTTGGCCTTTTGGGCCTTGTTGTGGGGATTTTGTCTGACCTGATGTATGTCTGGACCGACCCGCGCATTGATTTTGAAAGGCGCGGATGATGGCGCTTTCCCCCCTTAACCAACGCCGCTGGCGGATTTTTCGTGGCAACAAACGGTCCTATTACGCGCTGATCGTGTTTTCAGCGCTGTATCTGATCTCGCTCTTTTCCGAGGTCCTGTCCAACGACCACCCGCTTTTGGTCAGCTACCAAGGCCACCTGCGCGCGCCGTTTTTAAGCTTTTATTCCGAAGCCAGCTACGGCGGCGATTTCAAGACCGAGGCCAACTACCGTGACCCCGTGGTGCAGTGCCTGATCCGCACCGGCGGCGTGGTCGATTGCTTTGATACGCCCGAAGATATCCTGACCCAAGTGCAAGCGGGCCAATACAAGGCCGAAGGGTTCCAACGGGGTTGGATTTTATGGCCCCCAATTCCCTATTCCTACAACACGATCAACGATGTCAAAGGGGCCGCCCCGTCTGCCCCCGACCGCGATCATTGGCTGGGCACCGATGACACCGCGCGCGATGTTTTAGCGCGCGTCCTTTACGGCTTTCGGCTTTCGGTCAGCTTCGGGCTGATCGTCACCCTGCTCACCTCGGTTATTGGCATTCTGGCAGGCGCCATTCAGGGCTATTTCGGCGGTCTCACCGACCTGATCTTTCAGCGCGTGATCGAGATTTGGTCATCCACCCCCACGCTGTATGTTATCATCATCATTTCTGCCGTTTGGACAATGAACTTTTGGCTGCTGACGTTTTTAATGGTGCTCTTTGGCTGGATGGGTCTGGTGGGTTTGGTGCGGGCCGAATTTCTGCGGGCGCGGAATTTTGAATATGTCCGCGCGGCCAAAGCCCTAGGCATCAGCGATTTTGCCATCATCTTGCGCCATGTTCTGCCCAATGCCACGGTGGCCACCATGACAATGATGCCCTTTATTCTGTCAGGCACCATCGGCAGCCTGACAGCGCTTGATTTTCTGGGCTTTGGCTTGCCCGCCTCCGCCCCCAGTTTGGGCGAATTAACCCAGCAGGCGAAACAAAACCTGCAAGCGCCGTGGCTGGCTTTTACCGCCTTTGCGACCTTTTCTGTGATGCTGAGCTTGTTGGTGTTCATCTCGGAAGGCGTGCGCGCTGCCTTTGACCCGCGAAAGACCTTTTCATGAGCCTGTTGTCGGTCGAAAACCTGAACGTGCGCTTTGCGCAGAACGGGGCACAGGTCCACGCCGTCAAAGGTGTGAGCTTTGCGCTGGAACGGGGCGAGACCTTGGCCTTGGTGGGCGAAAGTGGGTCGGGCAAGTCTGTCACTGCCCTGTCAACCGTGTCATTGCTGGGCGATACGGCTGAGGTGAGCGGATCGGTGCGCTACGCCGGGCAAGAGATGATCGGCGCGCCAGACGCCCGCCTGCAAAAGATACGCGGCAACGACATCAGCTTTATCTTTCAAGAGCCGATGACCTCGCTGAACCCCCTGCACACGATCGAGGCGCAGATCAGCGAAAGCCTGTCGCTGCATCAGGGCCTGACCGGCGCGCCCGCCCGCGCCCGTGTGTTGGACCTGCTGGAAAAGGTGGGCATCCGCGATGCCGAAAGCCGCTTGGCGGCCTATCCGCACCAGCTTTCCGGCGGGCAACGCCAGCGCATCATGATTGCGATGGCGCTGGCCAATGGGCCAGACCTGCTGATCGCGGATGAGCCGACGACGGCTTTGGATGTGACGATTCAAGCGCAGATCTTGGACCTTTTGGCCGATCTGAAACGCTCGGAAGGTTTAAGCCTGCTTTTCATCACCCACGATCTGACCATCGTGCAGCGCATCGCCGACCGTGTTTGCGTGATGCAGGGTGGCGAGATTGTCGAACAGGGGCCTACGGCCCAGATTTTCGCCAACCCGCAGCATCCTTACACCCAAAAACTGTTGGCCGCCCATGCCACGGGCTTGCCTGACCCCGTGGCCCCTGAGGCCGCCGAAGTGCTGCGCACCGAGCATTTGCGCGTGTGGTTCCCCATCACCTCGGGCTTTTTGCGCCGCACCACGGGGCATGTGAAGGCGGTCAACGACGCCAGCCTGTCGGTGCGGGCGGGGGAAACCTTGGGGGTGGTGGGCGAAAGCGGGTCGGGCAAAACCACGCTGGCTTTGGCGATTTTGCGGCTGGTGCAGTCACAAGGCAAGGTGCTGCTGGATGGCAAAGACCTGTCCACCCTGCCCAAATCCGCGCTGCGCCCGCTTCGGCGCGATTTGCAGGTGGTGTTTCAAGACCCTTTCGGCAGCCTGTCCCCCCGCATGACCGCCGAGGCGATTATCGCCGAAGGTTTAGGCGTGCACGGGCTGGAACCGGGCCGCAACCGCCGTGACATGGTGGGCGATATCATGGCCGAGGTGGGCTTAGACCCGTCGACCATGCACCGCTATCCGCATGAGTTTTCCGGCGGGCAAAAGCAGCGCATCGCCATTGCCCGCGCCATGATCTTGCGCCCAAGGCTGGTGGTGCTGGACGAGCCGACCTCGGCCTTGGATATGACGGTGCAGGTGCAAATCGTCGATCTGCTGCGCGATTTGCAACGCCGTCATGGCTTGGCCTATGTCTTTATCAGCCACGATCTGCGCGTGGTGCGTGCCCTGTCGCATCAGGTTATGGTGATGCAAAATGGGGATGTGATCGAACATGGCCCCGCTCAGGCCTTGTTTGCCAACCCCCAACACGGTTACACCAAGGCGTTGCTCACCGCTGCTTTTGGACCTGTTTCATGAAAATCCTATTTGTTCACCAGAATTTCCCCGGCCAATTCCTGCACCTTGCGCCCGAATTGGCCCGCTTGGGGCATGAGTGCCTGACCTTAACCGACAGCGCCAACGCGCGCCAAACGACGACCCAAACCCTGAAATACAAGCACGACGCTCAAGCCGTCGACCCCTCCGCCACCCGCTTGGGCCGCGTCTCCAGCACCTCGGCCATGGTCCAGTCACC
>JBAXLX010000171.1:0-7441 GCA_037134595.1 Pseudomonadota bacterium | reverse complement strand
AGCCTATTGTAAAAGCGGGGGGGCTCGCCCCCCCCGCACCCCCCCCCCGCACCCTCCCAGAGTATTTGGGCCAAGATGAAGGACAAGCACAGCTTTTGGGGCTGTGCCTTACTGTTTGGTGACGCGGGCGATCAGCGGGGCAATGACGCGCGTGGCGAGCGGAATCAGGGCAAGGCCCGCAATCAGCCCCACAAGGCCGTCCAGCGCGGCTTTGACGGCCCAAGCGACCACGCCTTGGGCGACGGGGGCAGCATGGGCTGCGATCTCGGCCCAATGTTCGAACAGATGGGCTGGGGCGGCAAGGCCAAAGACTTCGGCCCCATGCACCAGCATAGACCCACCCACCCACAGCATCGCCGCCGTGCCGATTGTGGCCAAGACCGACAAGACCGGCGGCATGGCCAGAACCATGCCGCGCCCAAAAGCGCGTGCCCAAGACCAATAGGCGTTTCGCGCCAGATACAGGCCGATGTCATCCATCTTCACAATCACCGCCACCGATCCGTAGACAAGCACCGTGATCATCACGGCCACAAGGGCAAGGGTGATCGCCTCGACCCACAGGGCGCTGTCGGGCAGAGAGCCAAGGGCAATCGTCATAATCTCGGCCGATAGGATGAAATCGGTCTTGATCGCACCGGCCACTTTTTGCTCTTCCAGATGAGCGGCGTCGCCTGTGTCAAAATCGGCATCAACTGCGTCGTCGGCATGGGGGGCCAGCGCATGAAACACCTTTTCGGCCCCTTCAAAGCACAGATAGGCCCCGCCCAGTGTCAACAGCGGCACAATGGCTGCAGGCAAAAAGACCGACAGCAGCACAGCGATGGGCAAAAGAACCAGCAGCTTGTTCTTGAGCGACCCTTTGGCAATGCGCCAGATGATGGGCAGTTCCCGCTCTGCCGCAAAGCCTGTGGCATAGGTGGGGGTGACGGCGGTGTCGTCGATCACCACCCCCGCCGCCTTGGCCCCCGCCTTGGCCGCAGCCCCCACGATATCATCGACCGAGGCCGCCGCCACTTTGGCAATCGCCGCCACATCGTCCAATAAGGCCAGAAGTCCGCTCATCGCTCACCAAAAGTTGTTTGGCCCTATCTAGGGGGGCGAGGCCGGTTTGCAAAGCCCTGCCCGATCCGCGCAGTTGGGGGACGCAGCCCGCCGATGGGCGGAATTTTGCTCTTTGTCATGCGCTCTTTGCACGATTAGCGTCTTTTTGGCCCCAAGATCGCAAATCAGCGGTTGATCTTGGGCCCGTTCTGGCGAATTTACCGCGCAGGCCCACACACATCGTCATCCTTTGCTTAGGAGTTTGTCATGACTGTCAAAGTCGCCATCAACGGTTTCGGCCGCATCGGGCGCAATGTGCTGCGCGCCATTTTGGAATCGGGGCGCACCGATATCGAAGTCGTCGCCATCAACGATCTGGGCCCGGTCGAGACCAACGCGCATTTGCTGCGCTTTGATTCGGTGCATGGCCGGTTTCCCCATGTGGTGACCACCACCGCCGATACGATTGACGTGGGCCGTGGGCCGATGAAAGTGACCGCCATTCGCAATCCGGCAGAACTGCCGTGGGGCGATGTGGATGTCATCATGGAATGCACCGGCATCTTTACCGCCAAAGACAAGGTGCAAGCGCATCTGTCGACGGGGGCCAAGCGGGTGCTGATTTCGGCACCGGGCGACAATGCCGACAAGACGATTGTGTTCGGGGTGAACCACGGCACGCTGACGAAAGACGATCTGGTTGTGTCGAACGCCTCGTGCACCACCAACTGCCTATCGCCGGTGGCCAAAGTGCTGAATGATTCGATCGGCATCGTGAAGGGCTTTATGACCACGATCCACAGCTACACCGGCGACCAGCCGACGCTGGATACGATGCACAAAGACCTCTACCGCGCCCGCGCAGCGTCTTTGAGCATGATCCCGACCTCGACCGGCGCGGCCAAGGCGGTTGGGCTGGTGCTGCCCGAGCTTAAGGGCAAGCTGGACGGTGTCGCCATCCGCGTGCCCACGCCCAATGTATCGGTCGTGGATCTGGTGTTTGAAGCCAAGCGGTCGACCACGGTCGAAGAGGTCAACGCCGCCATCCGCGCAGCCGCGACCACGGGGCCACTGGTGGGGATTTTGGGCTATACCGACCAGCCCAATGTCTCGTCAGACTTCAACCACGACCCGCATTCGTCGGTCTTCCATATGGATCAAACCAAGGTGATGGACGGCACGATGGTGCGGATTTTGACATGGTATGACAACGAATGGGGCTTTTCCAACCGCATGTCGGATACGGCTGTGGCCATGGGCAAGCTGATCTGAAACGGCGCTTAGACTGCCAAAAGGGCGCCTTCTGGCGCCCTTTTTTCATGCGCATTTAAGCGATTTACCCCTGCGCCACCAATCCCTTGGCATAGCGCTGCGCGTTGCGCCGATACCCTTCGGCAGAGCGTAGCAGGCGGGCTTGCTCTTCGGGGTCCAACATCCGCACCACCTTGCCCGGCGCACCCATGACCAGCGCGCCGTCGGGAATGTCCTTGCCCTCGGTGATCAAGGCACAAGCGCCGATCAGGCAGCCTTTGCCGATCTTGGCCCCGTTCAAGATCGTTGCCCCCATGCCGATCAGCGTGCCATCGCCAATCGTGCAGCCATGCAACATGGCGCGGTGGCCGATGGTGCAATTGGCCCCGATCACCATGGGCACGCCCATATCGGTGTGGATCACCACATTGTCTTGCACGTTTGACCCAGCGCCCACCATCAGCACTTCGTTGTCGCCGCGCAGCACCGCGCCGAACCAGACGCTGGCCCCGTCTTCCAGCACGACCTTGCCGATCAGATCGGCGCTGGCGGCAGCCCAAGCAGTGCCGCGCAGTTCGGGGGTGTGGCCGTCAAGAGCATAGATCATCGCGCCGCAAACTCCTGATTAAGACCGCGCACAAACTCGGCCAGATGAGGCTGGCGGTCGCGCTTCAGGCGTTCGGCCTGAACGATGGTGACCAGTTCGCCAAAGGCCGTTTCAAGATCGCGGTTCACGATCACATAGTCATATTCCATCCAATGGCTGATCTCGGACTGGCTTTTGGCCATGCGCTGCGCGATCACCTCTTCGGAATCTTGCGCACGCCCCCGCAAGCGGCTTTCCAGCTCGGCAATCGAGGGCGGCAGGATAAATATCGACACCACATCCCCGCGCATCGCCTGTTTGATCTGCTGGCCGCCTTGCCAATCAATATCAAACAGCGTGTCGCGCCCTTGGGCCATGGCGGCTTCCACAGGGCCACGCGGAGAGCCATAGAAATTGCCAAACACCTCGGCATGTTCCAGCATTTGGCCGTCTTGCACCAGAGAGTCAAAGTCAGCGCGGGATTTGAAATAATATTCCCGCCCGTCCATTTCTCCACTGCGCGGGCAGCGGGTGGTGGCGGAGACTGAAAAGCGCAGATCGCTATCCCATGCCATCAGCTTGCGCGACAAAGTCGACTTGCCCGCGCCAGAGGGCGAGGAAAGGATCAGCAAAAGCCCGCGTCGCGTCATGGTCATTCCACGTTTTGCACCTGTTCGCGCATCTGATCTATGACGATCTTCAGGTCAAGCCCGATGCGGGTGAGCTGAATGGATTGCGCTTTAGAGCACAGCGTATTGGCCTCGCGCAGGAATTCTTGCACCAAAAAGTCAAACTTGCGCCCGATGGGGCCGGTGTCGGCCAACAGGGCGCGAGCGGCTTGCAGATGGGCGGTCAGGCGGTCGATTTCTTCGGTGATGTCGGTTTTGACCGCCAAAAGGGCCAGTTCTTGCGCCAGACGGGCGGGGTCTGCGGCGTCGGTTTGCGTCAAAATCCGCGCCACGGCGTCGCGAAGCGCCAAAGCGGCCTCGTCTTGGCGGGCAAGGGCTGCGGATTTGGCTTGGGTCACAAGATCAGCAATCCGGTCGATCTGCGCGCTCAATATCCCCGCCAGCGCCGCCCCTTCGGCGGCGCGCATGGCGTTGAAATCGGCCAGCAAAGCGGGCAGGTCGGCCAGAATGGCGCTGCGCAGGGCGGCTATATCCACCTCTGCCGCGCCCTGCTCCACCACGCCGCGCACCGCCAGCACATCGGCGGCAGAGGCTTGGCCCAGCGTCACCCCGATTCGCATCGCGTGATCTTCTACCGCACGCAGCGCCATCAGCGACGCTTGCAGGGCGGCGGTGTTCAGCCGCAAAGATGCCTCGCCCTCATCCGCGCCGTCACGGCTGATCTTGAGCGCCAAAGACACATTGCCGCGCCCCAAAGCCTTGGCCAGTTCGCCGCGCAACGCCAGTTCCAGCCCGTCGACCCAATCGGGCAAGCGTAGCCGCAAATCCAAGCCCTTGCCGTTGACCGAACGCAGATCCCACGCCCAGGCATGCGCCGCTCCGTGCCCTTTGCGCGCGGCAAAACCTGTCATCGAAAGGGGCATGGCGATCCTCCGCACTGCGGCCACCAGCTGCCGGCCCGCTGTTTACCATTTCTTCAGAAACTTTACCCATTCCGCCCAGAATCGTGTATCGGGCGTCACCGGCGACAAAAGTTGCCACAATCTTAACCTTGCGCCAAGGGAAAGCGAAATCTTTCCTGCGGGCAGTTTCACAGGGCGTCCCGCAGAGTGCGGCGACGGACGGGATATGGCTTTTTCTTCTCAGGGCGTGGGGGCACCTAATTTTGCCATGCTCGACCAAGTGCGCAGCTATTGGCACAGTTTGCGGGTGGGTTCAGCCCTGCCGATGCGCGATGCCGTTGAACCGCGCGGCATGGCCGAGGCGCTGGAATCGACCTTTTTGATCGAGCGCATCGCCCCCGGAATGGCGCGGTTTCGCATCGCCGGACTGCATGTGCAGGATTTGATCGGGCTGGATGTGCGCGGCATGCCGCTCGCGACCCTGTTTGAACCGCCCGCACGGCCCCGTCTGGCCAAAGAGCTGGACACCGTATTTTCCGCCCCCGCCGCGCTTGAGATGTGGCTAGAGGGCGAGCGGGGCATAGGGCGCCCGACCCTTGACGGCCGCATGCTGTTGCTGCCGCTCAGCGATGGGCAGGGGAGCGTGTCTATGGCTTTGGGCTGTCTGGCCATGGCAGGCGGCATGGGCCGCGCCCCGCGCCGCTTTGCCATCACCGGCCTGCTGCGCGAGGTTTTTGCGCGGCACACAGCGGCCCCAAGCGGCAAAACCCCCGACGATTTCGCCCCGATGCCCACGTTGCGCAAAATGGCCCAAATCCATCCGCAGCCCGACGCAGACCGCCCCAAAGCCCATCTGCGGCTGGTCTATTCGCGCGACTAGGCCAAACAAAAACGGCCCGAGGTTTCCCCCGAGCCGTTTTTTGCCGTTTCTAATCTACTTACAGCGCCACGCGGCGGTCTACATCGCGCAGTGCCGACAACTCTTCCGACACCAAGAACGCCAGTTCCAGCGATTGGCTGGCGTTCAGGCGCGGGTCGCAGGCGGTGTGGTAGCGGTCGGACAGATTCTCATCCGTCACAGCGCGCAGACCACCGGTGCATTCGGTCACATCCTTGCCGGTCATTTCGAAATGCACGCCGCCCGGAATGGTGCCTTCGGCTTTGTGGATGCCAAAGAATTCGCGCACTTCACGCAGAACCGATTCGAAGGGGCGGGTTTTATAGCCCGAGGCCGCCTTGATCGTGTTGCCATGCATCGGGTCACACGACCACAGCACATTGGCCCCTTCGGCCTGCACGGTCTTGATCAGACGCGGCAGATTATCGCCCACCTTGCCCGCGCCAAAGCGGGCAATCAGGGTCAAACGGCCCGCCTCATTCTGCGGGTTCAGCTTGGCCATCAGAACCTTCAGGTCTTCCGCCGTCGTCGTCGGCCCGCATTTCAGCCCGATCGGGTTCAACACACCGCGCGCAAATTCCACATGCGCGCCGTCGGGCTGCCGGGTGCGGTCGCCGATCCAGATCATATGGCCCGATCCGGCCACGGGCTGACCGGTGATCGAATCAATCCGGCACAGGGCCTCTTCATATTCCAGCAGCAAGGCTTCGTGGCTGGTGTAGAAATCGACCGAGGCCAGCGAGGGCGCGGTTTCCGAATTGATGCCAGCGGCGTTCATGAAATCCAGCGCGTCGGAAATGCGGTTTGACAGGGCACGGTAGCGTTCGGCCTTATCATGCTCGGCAAAACCCAAGGTCCACGCATGCACGCGGTGAATGTCAGCAAAGCCACCCGTCGAAAACGCCCGCAGCAGGTTCAAAGAGGCCGCCGATTGCGTATAGGCCTGCAACATCCGCTGCGGATCGGGCACGCGCGAGGCGCTGTCGAACTCAAAGCCGTTGATAATGTCGCCGCGGTAGGATGGCAGTTCCACCCCGCCGATCACTTCGGTGCCTGCCGATCGCGGCTTGGCAAATTGCCCTGCCATGCGGCCCACTTTGATCACCGGAACTTTCGCGCCATAGGTCAGCACGACGGCCATTTGCAGCATCACGCGGAAAGTGTCGCGGATGTTGTCGGCGGCAAATTCCGCGAAGCTTTCGGCACAATCGCCACCTTGCAGCAAGAAGGCCTTGCCCTCTGCCGCCAGCGCCAGTTGCTTTTTCAGCTTGCGCGCTTCGCCGGCAAATACCAGCGGCGGATATTTGGCCAGTTGCGCCTCAACCGCGGTCAGCGCCGATTGATCGGGATAGTCGGGCATCTGCACCCGTGGCTTTGCGCGCCAATCCGATTTTGTCCAGCCTTTGGTCATTTCAAGTGTCCTCACGTCAACATGTCACAGCAAGATAAGGAAATTAGCGCCCTTTGCAAAGAGCAGAACGGCGCGCAGGTGTGCCGCCTCATTTTGTGGCATTTCCCCTTGCGGCGGGAAAGTTTTCCTGTATCGATGCGTCAATAACGACACGTCAGGTCGCAACATGTCCATCGCTCCGCGCAAAGCCACCCAGACCTCCAAGCCAGAGGCCCCGCGCCGATTTGTATTTCTGCTGTTGGACAAATTCACGATGTTGGCCTTCGCCTCGGCCATCGAACCTTTGCGCATTGCCAATCGGGTTCTGGGCGAGACGGCTTATACATGGGCTTTGGCCGGCGAAGGCGGCGAGTGGGCGACCTGCTCCAATGGCACCGCCTTTAAGCTGGACATGGGGCTGGACGAGATCGAGCGCGACGATATCTTGCTCGCCTGCGGCGGCATTGATGTGCAAAAGGCGGCAACCAAACCGGTGCTGAACTGGCTGCGGCGCGAGGCGCGGCGCGGCGCTGTGATCGGCGGGCTTTGCACGGGGGCCTATGCCTTGGCCAAGGCGGGGCTGCTGGATGGCAAGAAAGCGACGATCCACTGGGAGAATCAGGACGGATTCTTGGAAGAATTCGATGATGTCACCCTGACCAAGTCGGTCTTTGTGATGGATGGCAACCGCTGGTCAACGGCGGGGGGCACCTCGTCACTTGATTTGCTGCTGAAGGTGAT
>JBAXLX010000170.1:0-7484 GCA_037134595.1 Pseudomonadota bacterium | reverse complement strand
CGCCAGCCCCGCGCTGCGGCGGCTGCGATATTGTCGGCGCGGTCATCGGTGAACAGCAAGCGGTCAGGGGCAATGGCGCAGTCATCCTCGACCATTTGATAAATCCGCGGGTCCGGTTTGATCACCCCCATCCGCCCTGACACATAATGCCGGTCAAACTCGGCCAGAAACTCCAGCTTCGGCAGCGCCTCTTCAAACGAGGCGCGGCCAAAGTTGGTCAGGGCAAAGCACGCCACCCCCTTGGCCCGCAACGCCCGCAGCAAAGCAATCGACCCTTCGATGCGCGGCGAGGCGAGTTCGATCCAGCGATCATACCACATGCGCACGTCATCGCGCCATTCGGGGTGACGATCCGCCCAAGCATAGATCGTCTCGGAGAACAAAGCGCCGGAATCGATGTCGTCGTTCATCTTATGCAGATCAACGGCGGCAAACAGGGCGCGGCGGCGGTCAGGCCCGATGACGCGGTCGTAAAACGCCTCTGGCTGCCAGCGCGTCAGAACATTGCCGATGTCGAAAATGACGGCTTCAACCCGCATGATGCCTCCGCGCTTCCCGGTACAAGGTATAAAGCCCTGCGCCGATGATCAGCGCAATGCCGATCCAGCCTTGCAGGTCGGGGAAGGTGCCAAAGAAAATCAGCCCCCAGATCACCGCCAAGGGCATAGATGTGTATTCAAACGGGGCCACCAAGGCGGTTTCGTTCATCCGGTAGGCCTGCGCCATCAGCAACCCGCCAATCGCCACCGACACACCTGTGCCCAGAAAATATATCCAATCGCCCGCAGGCGGCATCCCCCAAGGCCGAAACAAAAACGCCAGTGAGGCATCCGCAGACCCCGCCAAATGCCCGTCCCCCGTCCACATCCCCATGCTGGACGAGACGATGATAAACGCCACCTGCGTGTAAAAGTTGATGGTGACAGAGCTTTCAGTGTCGCGAAACATCCGCGTCATCGTCTGGGTGATCGCATAGCACAGCGCCGAGATCAGCACCAAAACCGCCGCCCAGTGAAACTGCCCCTCGGGCCGCAGCATCACCACCACGCCGATCAAGCCCACCACCACCGCGCCCCAGCGGTGCCAGCCCACCTTTTCGCGCAGCACCACGACCGACAGCATGGTCAGCAAAAGCGGCGCCACAAAGCCAATCGCCGCCGCATTGGCCAAGGGCAAAGCCGCCAGCCCCAGAAAATAGGTGGCGTTGGAAATCATCACGATACAGGCCCGCATCAGATGCATCAGCGGGCGCTGGGTTCGCCAGACCTGCCGCTGCCCTGACAGCGCGGCAAAGGCCAGAATAAAGGCCACCCCCACCAAGCCGCGCACCAGAATGACCTGATGCAGCGCGTAAGCGCCCGACAATTGCTTGATACAAAGATCGTTGAGCGAGAAAACCGCCGACCCCGCCATAGCCGCGCCAATCCCCAACACCACGTGTCGGGAGTGCTTGGCCTTTGCCAAACCCGCGCCTTTGGGCGAAAGGGATGCATCCTGCGTCATACGGAGAGCCTAGCAGCGGGCAGCAGCCTGATTCTGTCGCGGATGCGACACTTCAGGCCGCCACTGGTCGGGCCGCGCTTTAGCCCGCCGTCGCAGCCCTTAAAACACGGTCCAGCACATCCAAGAACCGCGACCGATCGGCCTTGCCAAACAGCTTGCCGCCGCCTTGCCGAAACGGATCGGCGGCGCGCAGATCGGCCATCAGGTCGCGGGTCGCCAGCACCATGCCGATATTGGCGCGGGTGAGTTCCTCGCCGTTGTGTTTGATCACCCGCGCCCCGCTTTCCACGCAGCGCGCAGCCAAGGGGATATCGCCCGTCACCACCACATCGCCAGCGCTGGCGTGTTCGGCGATCCACTTATCCGCCTCATCCGGCCCCTGCGCCACAAAGACGCTTTCCACCAAAGGATTGGCCGACGGCCGGATGCCCCCGTTTGACACCAGCACCACGCGCACCCGCAACCTTGTGGCTACCCGTTCGGCTTCTTCCTTCACAGGGCAGGCGTCGGCGTCGATATACAGCGTCATGCCAGCAGCGCGCGGGCGTGAAAGGCGATGTGGTCTTGCATGAAACTTGCCACAAAGAAATAGCTGTGGTCATAGCCCGCCTGCCAGCGCAACGCGCCATGGCTGCCTGCTAATGCCGCTTCTAAAGCCTGCGGTTGCAGCAGGTCTAAAAACTTGTCCGCCCCGCCCTGATCAACCAGCAAAGGCAAGGTCAGCCCCCGCGCCGCGATCAGCTCTACCGCGTCATGCGCCGCCCAAAGCCCCTCATCCGCGCCCAGATAGGCCGCAAACTGCTTGCGCCCCCAGTCTGACCGCGTCGGGTTGCAAATTGGCGCAAAGGCCGAGACGGAGCGGAACCGATCAGGATAGGTCAAAGCTAGCGTCAAGGCCCCATGCCCGCCCATCGAATGGCCCGTGATCGCTTGCCGCTCTGCATCCAGCGCAAAGCTGCTAAACACCAGTTCGGGCAGCTCTTCAGCCACATAGGTCCACATCTTAAAATGCGCCGCCCAAGGGGCCTCGGTCGCATCGACATAAAACCCCGCGCCGCGCCCCAGATCAAAGGCCGCATCATCGGCCGCCTCTCCGCGCGGCGAGGTGTCGGGAAACACCATCGCAATCCCCGCCTGCGCTGCCCAAGCCTGCGCGCCGGCCTTGACCATGGCGTTTTCATGGGTGCAGGTCAGCCCTGACAGATACCACAGCACCGGAACCCGCCCCGCCTCGGCCTGAGGGGGCAGGTATAGGCCAAAGGTCATCTCACCCCGACAGCAAGCCGACTCGTGGCTTACCACCAACTGCCGCCCGCCAAAGGCCCGGTTCTCCGAGATAATCTTCATCTTCGCCTCTTCATCTTGGTCCAAATACTCCGGGGGTGCGGGGGCTGGCCCCCGCTTTGAAAGCCTCAACCGCCGCCAATCAACACCCCTGCCGCAAAGACCAAAGCCCCACCCAGCACCACCTGCAAGGCAGCGCGCACAAAAGGTGTGTCCATATAGCGGTTTTGAATCCACGCAATCGCCCAAAGCTCAACGAAGACCACGCACATGGCAAGGGAAGTGGCCGTCCAGAAATCGGGGATCAGATAGGGCACCGCATGGCCCAACCCGCCCAGGGCTGTCATAATTCCCGAAGCCAGCCCCCGCTTTAACGGACTGCCCCGCCCCGACAGCACCCCGTCATCATGCGCCGCTTCGGTAAACCCCATCGAAATCCCCGCCCCGACCGAGGCGGCAAGCCCCACCAGCAGCGTGGTGTGGCTGTTTTGCGTGGCAAAGGCCGTGGCGAAAATCGGCGCGAGGGTGGAAACCGACCCATCCATCAACCCCGCAAGCCCCGGTTGCACCCAAGTCAGAATAAACTGCCGCCGCGCGCCCGCATCTTCTTGCGCGCGGGCATCGCCCGTCAAAAGCTGCGCCTCTAGCCCCACGGCGGATTTTTCATGCCCCGCCTCTGCCGCCGCCAGATCGCCCAGCAGTTTGCGCGTGGCCGCATCTGAGGTGCGCCCCGCGGCGAGGGTGTAAAACTTGGCCGCCTGCGCCTCCATCCCCGAGGCTTCGCCGCGAATTGTGTCCAGCGACAGGTTTTTGGTCAGCCAGATCGGGCGGCGGGCGTGAAACCCCGCCACATGTTCGCGCCGGATCAGGGGGATCACCTCGCCAAAGCGTTTGCGGTGCATGTCGATCAGCAATTGGCGGTGGCCGTCTTCCTCCACGGCCATGGCGTCGAACACTTGGGCCGAGGCGGGGTAATCGGCCCGCAGCATCTGCCCATAAGTGCGATAAATCCGCGCATCGTCTTCTTCTGACGATATCGCAAGGGCCAGAACATCTTGTTCTGACAGGTCTGAAAAGCGGCGGCGTTGGGTGAAGCTAGAGATCATGGTGCGCCCCTAAATTGGAATGATTCTAAATAGGCCGAACAGGGCAAAAAGAAAACCCCTTCACCCCCGCCGCCTTTCATCCCCGCCCCGTCACCCTTTGCCGCCATAGCGTGAACAATCCCGCCGCAATCACGATGCCTGACCCGAAAATCACACTCACCCGCAGCGTTTCGTGAAACAGGAAAATTCCCAGCAGGCCGATGAACACCAGTTGCAGATAGGCAAAGGGCTGCACCGCACTCGCTTCGGCCAGATCATAGGCGCGGATCAGGCAGTAATGCCCCGCGCAAGAGGTGCAGCACAAGACCAGCATCCAGCCCCAATCCATCGGTGCCATCGTCGTCCAGACGGGCAGGCCGAAGAACGACATGCCGACAGCCCCCACTACCCCTGTCCAAAAGAAACTGACCTGCGCCTTATCCTGCCGCGCGGCATAGCGCGTCAGCACCGAGTAGACGGCAAAGATCAACGCTGCCAGCAGCGGCAGCACCGACCAGATCGAAAACACCGATAGCCCCGGTCGCAGCATCACCAAAATGCCGCTAAAGCCCAACAGGATCGCTGTCCACCGCCGCCAGCCGACCTTTTCGCCCAAAAACGGGCCTGACAGGGCGGCGACCATCAGGGGGTAACTGGTCAACAGCGAATGCGTCTCGATCAGGCCGTTGTGGGCAAAGGCCAGACCCGTCATGCAAATCTGCCCGACCAGCATCAGGCCCCGCGCAATATGCAAGGGCGCTTGGCGGGTGCGCACGGCGGCGCGCAAGCCGCCGGCTTGGCGGGCTGACAGCCAGATGACAAAGAGCGCAAAGAACCAAAAACGCAGCATCACCACCATTTGCACGGGGTACTGTGTGGTCAGGTGCCGTGTCACCCCGTCTTGGGCCGAAAAGATCAGCGTGGTCAGCACCATCATGAAGATGCCGCGCCGCGTGTTCTGCTCGGTCATGCGGGGGTTCCTTTGCGCGCTTGGGTCAGGGCGTAAAGCCCCGCCAGCACGACAATGGCCGCGCCAATGGCGACTTCGGGCCGCAACACCTCGCCGTAGATCACGATGCCAATCACCGTGACAAAGACGATCTGGAAATAGGCAAAGGGCTGCACAACCGAGGCTTCTGCCACCTCATAGGTCTTTTGCAACAGCCAGTTGGAAATGACGCAAACCGCTGCATAGGCCATCAGATAGACCCAATCAAACGGTGCCACGCTTTGCCAATGCGGCAGGCCGATGATCGTCGACAGCACAAACCCGATGACCGGAGGCCAAAAGAACGCCGCAAAGAATGGCTCGCCCCGCGTGGTCAGCCGTGTCAGCACCGAATAGAGCGCAAACATAAAGGCCGAGGCCACAGGCAACAGCGCCGCCCACGTGAACACCCCCGCCCCCGGCCGCAAGATCACCAGCACCCCGACACAGCCGATCGCCACCGCCAACCAGCGCTTCAGGCTCATCCTTTCGCCCAAGACGGGGCCGGACATGGCCACCACAAACAGCGGGCAAATGGTAAAGATCGCAAGGGCTTGGATCAGGCCAATCAGCGTATAGGCATAGACCATCACGCAAATCTCGGCCACCAGCAGCACGGCGCGCACAACGTGCCAGTGCAGTTTGGTGGATTTGATTGCCGCCAAACCCTCGGGGCGGCGGAGTGCCAGAACGATGACAAAGGCCGCAAAGACCCAATAGCGCACCATCACCACCATCTGGGTGTTATACGTCTCGGCCAGATAGCGCGAAAAACCGTCTTGCACGGCGAAAGAAAAGACAGCGGCGATCATCAGCCAGATGCCCAAGGTGGGTGCGCGGGTCATGGCAATTGTCCTGTGGTCATATGGCGCTTGCGGGCAAAGCCTGACTGGCGTGTGACGACAAAGCCCGCCGCTTGCAAGGCCCGCCGGACATGGCCTGCGGCGGTGTAGGTGGCAAAGGTGCCGCCCTTGGCGGTGTGGCGGGCGACGTGGTGCAGCAAATCCTCGCCCCAAAGTTCAGGGTTCTTGGCCGGAGAGAAGCCGTCCAGATACCACGCATCGGCAAGGCCGTCCCAAGCGGGCAGGGCGGTGCGGGCGTCGCCCTCGATCACGCGCACCTCGATTGCGCCCAAGGTGAAGTGGCGCTGCCCCTTGGCCCAAGCCGCCACCAACGGCCCTGCCACCGCTTGCGCTTGGGGAAAGGCGGCATGGGCGCGGGCCATCTCGTCGGCGGTGATGGGATAGGCCTCAAACGAGGTATAGCGCAGGGCGAGATCAGGGGCCAAAAGATGGGTGGCCAGCAGGTTCAACCCCGTGCCAAACCCCAGTTCGGCAATGTGAAACCCCGTCCGCAACCGCTGCGGCAGCCCGTTGCCGGCCAAGAACACATGCCCCGTTTCCGCAAGCCCCCCCGCCAGCGAGAAATAGGGATCGTCAAAGCGCACCGATACAGGCACCCCGCCCTCTAGCCACGCCAGACCTTGTGCCTGTTCACTGCCCGCCATTTGCCCTATGCCCTTTTGGCGCGGACCATGGGCAAGGGCACCAAGAATGACAAGGGTCGATCTGACCATTCGCGGCGGCGGAATCTTCGGCCTTTCGGTGGCGTGGGAGGCCGTCTTGCGCGGCGCGCGCGTGCGCCTTGTGGAAAGCCGCCACATCGGCGCAGGGGCCAGCGGCGGGCTGGTGGGCGCGCTGACACCGCATACGCCTGAGGGTTGGAACCCTGTGAAAGCCTTTCAATTGCAAAGCCTTTTGCGCGCGGCTGAGTGGTGGGCAAGGGTTGAGGCGGAGTCTGGCCTGACGTCTGGCTATGCGCGCATAGGTCGCTTGCAGCCTTTAGATGATCTGGCCGCCGTCACCCTTGCCCAAACCCGCGCCGAAGGGGCGGCGCGGCTTTGGCAAGGGCAAGCGATATGGCAGGTTGTTGCCGCCACGGGAGATGACTGGGAACCTGTAACGCCATCGGGGCTGATGATCCACGACACGCTTTCAGCCCGCATCAATCCTCGACAGGCTCTTTCATCGCTGGCCGAGTCGCTTCATGCGAAGGGGGCGCAGATTGTCTTGGGCGATGCCCCCGATGACGGTGATGTCATCTGGGCGACGGGGGCCGAAGGGCTTGCGGCCTTAAGCCAAGACCTTGGCCAAGCCGTCGGGCGCGGGGTCAAAGGGCAGGCGGTTTTGCTGCGCTTGTCCTGCTACGAAACCCGCCCGCAACTGTTCATCGACGGCCTGCACATCGTGCCCCACGCCGATGGCACCATCGCCATAGGCTCTACCACCGAAAACCAATGGGCCGATCTGGCGACCGATTCCCAATGCGACACCCTGATTGCGCGCGCCCGTGCAGCCCTGCCCGTGCTGGGCGATGCCCCCGAAGTCGCCCGCTGGGCCGGAGCGCGCCCCCGCGCCGCAAGCCGAGGGCCGCTGATCGGCGCTTGGCCCAAGCGGGCGGGGCACTTTGTTGTCAACGGCGGGTTCAAGATCGGCTTTGGCACGGCGATCGAAACGGCCCGCCTGATCTGCGATCTGGTGCTTGACGGGAAAGATACGATCCCCGAAGCCTTTCGCCCTTAAACCTCGCCCTGCGCCAAAAGCCAGTCCGCACTGGCGTTTAGG
>JBAXLX010000169.1:0-7557 GCA_037134595.1 Pseudomonadota bacterium | reverse complement strand
CCAGACCCACGCGCCAGCATCCCTTTCAGCACCGCATGGGTGCAAAGGAACGTACCACGCAGATGGACAGCGATCATCCGGTCAAAATCGCCCACGGTCAGGTCGGTAAACTTGCCCTGATGCACATGGCCTGCGCAGTTGATCAAATGGGTCACGGGGCCGAAAGCGGACTCTGCCGCGGCGACCATGGCTGCAACATCGGCCTCAGACGACACATCGCCGCCAATCGCCACAGCCTTCGCACCGATCTGGGCTGCGGTGGCTTGCGCCGCCTCAAGCCGAAAATCGTTGACCAGCACGTTATACCCGTCCGCCGCCAAACGCAGCGCAATGGCTTGCCCGATCCCCGACCCTGCACCCGTGACAATCGCGGTCATCATGGTCATGCAATCTCCTCTTGCATGGCCAGTTTGCGGGCGCGGCGCACCGACATGCCCATCAAGATCCCGTACACCGCCAAGAGCGCGAAAGAGAACAGCGTTGTCAGCACGCCAAAGGCGAAGATATTGGGGTGAATTTCCACCGAAAAAGTGCCGTAGATGGCCAAGGGCAGGGTTTGATCCTCGGTCCCGCCGGCGGCGAACAGCGAACGGGGGAACTCATCGAAGCTAAGCGTAAAGGCGAACAGCATAGCCGACAGCACGCCCGGGAAGATCAACGGGAAGGTGACCTTGCGGAACGTTTTAAACGGGCTGACCCCCAAGGACCACGCCGCTTCTTCCACCGAACCGTCAAAGCGGTTCAAGATCGCCAACATCACCAAAAAGGCAAAGGGGAAGGTATAGGCCACATGCGTGGCAAAGGCGGTGGTGTACCAATGCCGCGTGATGCCAAAGACGTTGTTGGCCAAAAGCGAGGTGCCAAGGCCGGTCAAAACACCGGGCACCATCATGCCCAGCACGATCAGATAGAACACAAAGCTTGACCCGCGGAACTTGCGCCGGAAGGCCTGCGCCGACATCACGCCCAGCACGGTCGATGTGACCATCGTCATAAAGGCCAAGATCAGCGAGCGGATCAACGCCTCGCCCACGGGCAAAGGCGCAATCCGTGAAGGGGGGGTCAGGCCGAAGATTTGCTGGTACCAATAGGTCGACCATTCGGTGATCGGAAACTGCGGCCCGCCGTCGGGGCCTTGCTGGAATGACAAAATCCCCAGCACAAAGAACGGCCCGTACAAAAACAGGATAAACGCCACCACATAGACGGCCAGCATGGGTTTAAGAACGCGGCTTTCCATGGCTTACAACTCCTGCTTCAGGTCAACAATCCGCAGGAAGGCGGCAATCACCAAGCCCATCACAACCGTCAGGATCACCCCTGTGACCGAGGCCATAGCCCATTTCAGCGACCCGACTTGGGTGACGATGATATTGCCCAGCAGGTTCACCTTGCGCCCCGACAAAGCGCCCGAGGTGGCAAATTCGCCCAAAACCATCACGCTGACAAAGATCGCCCCCACCACAACGCCGGGCAGGCTGAGCGGGAAGATGATCTTCCAGAAAATCCGCCCGAACCCCGCGCCCAAATCGCGGGCAGCTTCGATGATGTTGCGGTCAATCCGGCCGAGCATAAAGGCGATGGGGCCAACCATGAACACGCAGTAAATCTGGCTCATCCCGATAATCACCGACAGTTCGGTGAAGAGCAAAACCTCGATCGGCTGGCTGATGATGTGCAGCTTCATCAAGATGATATTAATCGCCCCCTCTTTGCCCAGCATCGGCCGCCACGCCAGAACGCGGATCAGGAACGAGGTCCAGAACGGGATCACGCAGATCACCAACAGCACGGTCGACAGGGTTTTGGATTTGACAAAAAGCCCGACAAACAAAGCCGTGGGATAACCAATGATAAAGGTGGTGGCCAAAACGATCAGCCAGATGCGCACCGTGGTCCACAATGCACCGGTGTAGGTGTCAGAGGAAAAGAATTGCTTCCAGCTGGCCAGCGTGGGGGTGGACGAGATGTTGAAGGTCGTCTGTGTCCAGAAAGACACGTAGCAGATCATGGCAATCGGCACGACCATGAACAAAGCCATCCAAACAATCCCCGGAAGGATCAGCCAGCTTGGTCCTTGACCTTTGACTGCAACGGTTGCGTCTGACATCACGTGCCCTCCTGCCCGAAAACAATGGCCTGATCGGGCGACCAGGTCAGCAGATAGTCTTGACGGGGTTCATAGGTTTCAGGCGCGCCCAAGCTGAGGTGGTGCTCCACCTCGACCACTTTGCCATCGACCGTCTCAAAGAAGTTCATCACGGAAGAGCCAAGGTATTCATTGGCAATATAGGTCGCCTTCAACGCAGGCCCCATGGCAGGTGCCGACAAAGGCACCACCCGCAAACGGTCGTAGCGAATAGCGTAAACATCGCGCGCCGCGCGGGTGACTTTGGGCGCGGCCACCGTGCCGAACGGTCCGATAAAGGTGCCACCGGCCAGCGTGCCGTCAAACAGGTTGAACCGGTTCAAGAAATGCGCCACGTCGGGGCTTGCGGGGGTGGAGTAAATGTCATCCGGCGCGCCGCGCTGGATAATCCGGCCACGGTCCAGCACGACGACACTGTCGCCCATCGCCAAAGCCTCGGTTTCGCTGCCCGTGACATGCAAAAAGGTCACGCCCATTCTTTCACGGATCGCACGCAATTCGTTGCGCATCCGGCCACGCAGGTTGGCGTCCAAAGCGCCCAAAGGCTCGTCCAGCAACACCAGTTTCGGCTGCATCACCAAGGTGCGCGCCAAAGCCACCCGCTGGCGCTGCCCGCCCGAGATTTGATCAACGCCGCGATCCTCCATCCCGGTCAGGCCGACCATGTCAATCACGGCTTGCGTGCGCCGCGCAGTCTCTTGGGCAGACACGGCCACCGCGCCGTTCGCCATCCCAAAGGCGATATTCGCACGCACGGTCAGATGCGGGAACAGGGCAAAGTTCTGAAACACAAAGCCAATGCCACGCTCATGCGCGGGCAGGTTGGTGATATCGCGGCCCTGAAAGAATACACGGCCACTGTCTGGCACCTCGAACCCCGCGATCACGCGCAGCAAGGTGGTCTTGCCAGAGCCTGAGGGGCCCAAGAGCGACAGGTACTCATTCACCCCCGCCTCAAGCGTGACCGAGTCAAGAGCTTTCACGCCCCCGTAGCTTTTCGTCACGCCGTCGATCCGAAAGATAGCCGTTTGCGTTGTCATTCGTCCTGCTGCGGCGCTGTGGCACCGCCACACCCCGCCCCCTACCTCTTGCCGATCGCCCATGATCTGCACCCTACGCAAGGCGCAGACCCCTTAGGCAAACTGTACTTCGTATAACATAGCGGTTTTTGCGATGTGTCAATCGAACATTTGTTACTCAAGTGCCATAGTTTTGCGCAATAAGTGCTTCAAACACATAAAATTTACGCCCGATGCAAACTCTTGTCAGATCATAAAAATGGCTTTTGCACCCAATGTTCTTTTTATTGCAGCGCCAAGTAGGGCGCGAAACCAACGGTTTCGCTGATCACGGCGACAATCTTCATCCTTGCCAAGTTCTTGGCCGCCATGATGTGCAAATGGTCACGCAGATATTCTGCCGCTGAATCAATGGGATGTCTTGCGATCAGATCAAACAGGGTGCGGTATTGGTCCAAGGCGATCTCGTCTTCGGGCAGGCCAAGCCCTGTCAGCGCACGGTTGACCGAGGTCAGCAGCATCTGGTTGGTCTGGATCATCTCGACCAAGGCCGTGTTTGGTGCCTTCGCGATGCAATACGTCATCAGCGCGGCCTCTAGCCCTTCGGGCTTTAGCGTGGGGTCAGTGCCGATTCGGTCGCGAAAGGCTTCGATCTGGCTGTAGTGGATATGGGGGGCCGCCAAGCGCAAGGCGGCAGGTTCGACGATGGCGCGCAGTTCGAATTTCTCGCGTAGCGTGCGCGCCGTCAAAGGCCCCGCAATCCAGTGCGAGCTGGCGTTTTTGGCGATCAACCCGCGTTCTTGCAAGCGCGCAAGAACATCGCGCACCACGGTGCGGCTGACGCCCAGATAATCGGCCAATTCGGTTTCCACGATGCGAAACTCGCCAAAAACCTGACACAGGGCGACCTGTTCTTCGACCTCGTCATAAAAATGCTTCCACGTGCCACGGGTTTGCAGGGCGTCATCCACCTGCTGGGGGATGTTCAGGTCAAACGCGGCAATGTCGCGCCGCAGCGGGATTATCTCTTGATGGGGCGGCCCCACCAGATAGCCGCGCCCGACAAAGCGGTGCACCAATCCCTCAAGCGCCAAGGTCCGCAGCGCCGCTTGCACCGGAATCCGGCTGCTTTGCATTAGGGCGGCAATCGGGCCTTCCAACAGCACCAGCCCCGCAGGAAGTGCGCCCGAGGCGATGTTGATGCGCAAAACCTGCGCGATCAGTTCATAGCGCGGCTCTTGCGCCAAAGGGTTGCTGGGGCGCAGAGTCATTTTTGCCCCTCGTTCACGCGGCGGATGAAGCGATCCCATGACCTTGCGGCGTAGTTGTATTCCTCCATCACGGTGTTCCACAGGGCGATGCGGTTGGCGCGGTCTTGATAGGTGCCGCCCGCCCGCCGCGCACCGGTTTTGACCACCACCGCGCCCGAAGGCCCCAGCAAATCTCGCGCCGCTGGTGCGCCTTCATACCAAGAAGCCCATTCTTCGGGGGCCAATGCCGCCTTGGTTCGCTCGGCGGCTGACATGTAATACCCTTGCCGCGCCATGACGGCACCGGCGTAGCCGTCAAGCCACCAGTTCAGATACTCGTAGCCCATATCCAACTGCGCACCGCCCAAGTGGCGCGACAGACTCGCCCCGCCGTGCCATGCGCGGTAGCCCTCTACCGGAGCGGATTCGACGAACACTTCGGCCATCTTGCCCAAATGGCCGTAAACCGGCGACCACATGCTTTGCGCAGAAACGCGGTCGTCCAGCAGCAATTGGGCCGCTTCCTCGCCGGTGCGCCAACTGCCGCAGAAATAGCCCTGCCGCCGCCTGTCTTCCAGCAAGGCCATCAACCCGTCGATTTCGGCGATGGTCATGTTGCCGATATCGGTGAATTGCACCTCTGCGCCCGCTTCGGCGGCAAGGGCCGCATCAAAAAACCCGATCGCGGGTTCGTCGACCAAGGCGATGCGCCCTTTGGCGCGGCGGTCCAGCAGCCATGCCCAAGACGGGCGCTTTACATCGCCATGGCCAAAGACCCGCGTGTCAAAGCCGAAACTGTCCATGTTGTGAACCGTGGGCAGCATCGAGATATAGCGCCCCTGTTTTGGCCCCAAGAACCCGCCCGGCTGCACATACAGCTTGCGCACCGGCGCATCGCCGTGGCCGCGCCACGCATATTTGCTGATGCCGCCCTCTTTGGACAGGTCGGTGATCTTATCCCAATCGGCGATGCGGTCGGTGTCGATGGGCTGCAACGCACCCCAAAACCAGACAATATCCAGATTGTGGAAACATTGCTCATAGATATCATAGCCTTCGGGCTGCATTGCCGCCTGTCTTTGGCAGGTGATGAAATCCATAAGCTCGTAGTCGACATCAAAGCCCAAGTCCGCCTGCGCCCGTTCGCGCACCTCTTTGAGCAGCGTGATCGAGGTACCGCGCACCCGCAGCCTGCGTCGGGGCAGATGGGGCGGGGCGGCGAGGGGGGCAGCAGCAGGGGGGGCAAGCGCCAAGGGAACCTCTTTGCCCGTTTCGGGCGGCGGGAATGGGGCGGGGTGTGACCCCGCCCTATCCTATCATGCCAAGGCTGTCGCGATAGCCTCTAACGTCTTGGCGCGGTCGGCGCGGGCTGTCAGGGCCTGTTCCATCGTGACTTTGACAAACTTGGTCGGGGTATGGGGCTGCAACTGGCCGATCAGGTCCATATCGGCAGAGACCACCGTGCCAATCATCATATACCCCCCACCCGACACCGCATCGCGGTGCAGAACAATTGGTTCGGTGCCAGATGGCACTTGAACCGAACCGTAGGGATAGCAGGCGTCCACAATGTTCGACGGATCAGACCCCGCGCCAAAGGGCGGCGTGCGCGGCACAAAGTCCAAGGGGCGGCCCGCCTTGAAGCGGTAGCCGATGCGGTCGGCTTCGGGGGCCACTTTCCAAGTGTCTTCAAAGAAGTTTTTCCCCGCCTGCTCGCTGATGCGGTGCCAATACAGCCCCGGCAACATCCGCAACTCGGCAGGCGCACCCGGTGCGCGGCGCAAGGCTTCAGCGACAGAGCGGCCTTCGGTGACCATCGCGCCTTGGCCCACGGGCAGCACATCGCCTGCCGCCAGTTTGCGCCCTTCAAACCCGCCCAAAGCGCCCAAAGTATAGGTTGACCGCGATCCCAGCACGACGGGCACATCAATGCCGCCCGACACCGCAATATACCCCCGCGCGCCCTTTTTCAGAAAGCCAAAGGACAAAACCTGCCCCTTTTTGACCTTGAACGCTGTCCAGCAGGGCTGCTCTTGCCCGTCTACCTTGGGCGGCAGATCAGCCCCCGTGACAGCAACCATGGCGTCTTGGGTAAACTCCAGCTCTGGCCCCATGAACACGGCTTCCAGAACGCCAGCACCCGCGTCATTGCCCACAAGCAGGTTGGCCGCAGCCAGCGACAGCGTGTCCATCCCGCCTGATGTGGGAATGCCGATGTGGTAATAGCCCGGACGGCCAAGGTCTTGCACTGTGGTCGACAGGCCGGGTTTAAGGACATTAATGGCCATTGAGAGCCTCCATCACGCGGGCATTGGTGCCGTCGATGTCCTTGGAGAATTCCTCCAGGCTAAAGGTCACCGGCGCAATGCGCGGTTGCCAGCGGCCGGCGTCAACCTCGGCCACGGTGTGGTCATATTCCTCGCGGCCAATTGGCTTCCACTTCACAATGTCACCGGGTTTGAACAGGCACATAAAGTCGCGCAGATAGGTGGTGGTTTGGTTGGGGTCATAGATGGGCATGGGGGTGATGCCGAACATCTGATACCCGCCCGCACCGCGCACCGAATAGATACAGGCAAAGCACCCACCATGGCCCACGGTCAGGCGCGGCGTGTCGGTGCGCGGGCGCAGGTATTTGGGCGACTGGATTTGGCGGTCACGGTCGACCATCTGGTACAAGAACGGCAAGCCCGCCACAAACCCCACCATCGACACAAACCACGGCGCGCCGGAATGGGCTTTGATAAAGCCGTCGATCCCGTCAAGATTGTTGATCCGTGCTGTGTATTCGATATCGGTCGAGGTCGGGTCTTGATGCCGCTCGCGAAAGCGCTGGCCGGTTTCATGTGTCCACGGGTCGTTGTAGTAAACCGGCACTTCGATGATGCGGGTGTTCAGCGTCGAGGGTGCTGATTGCGCCACCGCTTCAAGCGCCTTGAGTTGCCGCATCATCTCATCTGGGGCGATGATGTCGGGGTTAAAGCGCACTTGGAAGGACGCATTGGCGGGGCAAATTTCGGTCACGCCTTTGATTTTGGCGTCCCGCAAGGCGGTGGTAATCGACATGCCTTTAAAGAAGGCCTCTAGCGACATTTCCTCGCTGCATTCCACAAAGATATGCTCGTCACCGCCGAAGGTG